>JAZSOT010000057.1:0-33589 GCA_045537065.1 Clostridia bacterium
GTTAAAATATATTCATTAATTAAAACAAAAAGGAGGAGTATTTATGGATAACAATAAATTCAGAACAGTTAAATTTAAAGTCGAAACGGAAAAGGTTCTTAATACAAGAGAGATAATTTTAACAGTTTATGAGGCTTTAAGTGAAAAGGGTTATAATCCCATAAATCAGATTGTTGGATATGTTATGAGTGGAGACCCCTCTTATATAACAGCACATAAGGATGCAAGAATTCTTATTCAGAAGATTGAACCTGATGAACTTTTAGAAGAACTCGTTAAGTTCTATGTAAACAACTAAAATAAAATGTATTGCCCCCTGAATAGAATTATTCAGGGGTGCAATTAATTTTAATATGCCCCCGTAGTTAAATGGATATAACAAACCCCTCCTAAGGGTTAGTTATCGGTTCGATTCCGGTCGGGGGTGCCAGAAAAAAAGACATTTTTCCTTATCGAAAATGTCTTTTTTTCAGCGATATAAATTCCTGACGGAATTTGCTATATGTACTTCGTACGCGATATATCTTCGATGCGATATGTTGCCTTGTGGCAACGAGATAAAGGAATTTATATCATATCGTAACCGAATGAAATGAGGTTATATCGAATTTGTGAAGCAAATATATCGAACGAGCGTGAGCGAGTATATCGCCAATAAAAATATCCTTATGGTTCGGCTTTCCCAAATATTGACTAAAGAGTTTTATTTGAAATAATGGCTAAGAGTTACTTTATATAAAAAATCTGTACACTTTTGTGTACAGATTTTTTGTTTATTATCTTATAAAATTCAAAATGCTTCACATACTAAAATAAATACATTTCAGGGAGATTTTATTATGTTAAACAATATTATGGTATATGTCCAGTTTGCAATAACTATTATTATAGGTGTTTATTTTCTGACTATGCTGAAAGGTCAATATTTAAGCAAAAACTGTTTAAATAAAGATTCTGCAGTTGAAATGGAAAAGCTGAGAAAAATGAATAAAGTTTCGTTAACAGAACCATTAACTGAAAAGACTAGACCAAAAACTATAGCTGATGTTATAGGTCAGGAGGATGGAATAAAAGCTTTAAAAATTGCACTTTGCGGCAAAAATCCACAGCATGTCTTAATATACGGACCTCCGGGAATTGGTAAAACAGCAGCTTCAAGAGTTGTTCTTAAAGAGGCAATAAAAAATCCTGAGTCACCGTTCACTGAAAAATCAAAATTTGTTGAAATAGATGCAACAACAATCCAATTTGATGAAAGAAGTATTGCAGATCCTCTTATAGGGTCTGTACATGACCCGATATATCAGGGGGCGGGGGCTTATGGCCCCGCAGGTGTTCCACAGCCGAAACCCGGTGCGGTAACAAAGGCTCACGGTGGTGTTTTGTTTATAGATGAAATAGGGGAGCTTCAGGGACTTGAGTTAAATAAACTCTTAAAGGTACTTGAAGATAGAAGAGTTTATTTTGATTCTTCGTACTATAGTTCGACAAATAAAGAAATTCCAAGACATATACACGAAATTTTTGAAAATGGATTGCCAGCTGATTTCAGATTAATAGGTGCAACAACCAGAAGTCCTGAGGAAATTCCGCCGGCACTACGATCAAGATGTGTGGAGATTTATTTTAAACAATTAAATAAAAAAGAAATAAATAAAATAATTAAAAATGCATTTAGGGAAAATAATATTGAATCAGATGATAGTGTTCAAAACTTTATATCTGGTTATGCGAAAAATGGCAGGGATGCAGTTAAGATTGTCCAAACAGCCTCGGGGGTTGCAGCTATGGAAAGAAGATGTAAAGTGGAACTATCTGATGCTGAATGGGTTATCAAAACAGGAAAATTTATGCCTGTATATGAAAAAAAAGTTATATCAGAAACAAGATGTGGTAGAGTATATGGACTTGCAGTTGGAAGTGACGGAAAAGGATTTGTGCTTGATATTGAAGTTATAGCAAAAAAAGTTTTTGATAGGTCAGGGAAGATAACTCTCACTGGTGTTATTGAAGAGCAGGAATTTAAAACAAACGGTCAAAAGCTTAAAAAGAGGAGCAGTATTGTAGCTTCTGTAAATAATGTTCTAACGGCTCTCTCTTCGTTATATGGTATTGAAAAAGAAAATTATAATATTCATATAAATTTCCCGAATTGTGTACCAGTTGACGGACCGTCAGCTGGAATTGCAATAATGACCGCGGTTTATTCTGCAATATTTAATGTTCCTGTAGATAGCTTGATTGCATTAACAGGGGAAATATCAATTTTTGGAAATGTTTTGCCTGTTGGGGAAATTTCTGCAAAGGTCAGTGCTGCAGAGGAGGCAGGAATTAAGAAAGTAATTGTTCCATATAACAATTATCAGGAAATAAATTTTAATAATAATTATGTAGAAATCATTCCTGTCAAAAGCTTTAGTGAAGTGATTATGTTGGTTTTTGGAAATGGAATAGAAACAAAAACCATAGAAAAGCACAAAATTTCAGAAAATATTAATACAATTAGTGCTTTAGGGGTTGATATTTTTAAAGAAAAATAGTATAATATATCTATGTATGCATAGATTTTCTAGGTATAGACAATTTGTATTTAAAGGATGTTAATTAAATGTCAAACAAAAGATATATTTTACCCCTGATTCCTATGAGGGGACTTGCGATTTTTCCTGGAATGATTGTCCATTTTGATGCAGGACGAAAAGTTTCAATTGCCGCAGCAGAAAATGCTATAAAAAATAACGGGCTTGTCTTTTTGTCACTGCAAAAAGATATTATGGTTGAAAATCCGGTTAAAAATGATTTATCAATGTATGGCGTTATTGCTGAAATAAAACAGATTCTTCGTATGCCCGATGGCACTATGAGATTACTTGTTGAAGGTTTGGAACGTGGAAAGATTACAAAATTTTATGAAGATAGTGAATATTTTAAAATAAGCTGTGTTAAAAAGAATGAAATTCCATTTGAAGATGAAACTCAAGAGGAACTTTTGGTCAGAAGAGTTAAGCATCTTCTTGAAGATTATATTTCTCATTTTGATGATGTGAGTCCTGAACTTGTTTCTGCAATTATGTCAATTGAGGATGCAGGGGAAATCGCTGATGTTACAGCTGCCAATTTCCCTATTAAACCTTTGGACAGGCAGTGTATTCTTGAAGAGCTTGATGTTAGGTCAAGAATAGAAAAGCTCATTTCTATGATGGAAAATGAAAACAGAATTATTGAAATTGAGCAGGAAGTTGCTGATAAATTAAAGGATAATCTTGATAAAAATCAAAGAGATTATGTTTTGAGGGAACAGATTAAGGTAATAAGAGAAGAACTTGGTGAGTCGGACGGGGCAGAAGAAAATCAGGATAAATTTTTGAAAGAAATAAGTGAAAGAAATCTTCCGGAACAAACTGTTACAAAGCTTAAGGATGAAATAGATAAGCTAAGAAGACTTCCAAGTCACAGTCAGGAATATTCTGTTTTGGAGGGATATATCGAAACAGTTCTTGAACTTCCCTGGGATAAATATGATGATGATAATGCAGATATAAAAACTGCAAGATTAATACTTGAGAAAGAACACTATGGACTTGAAAAGGTTAAAGAAAAAATTCTTGAGCTTCTTGCTGTTAAAAAACTGACCGGAAAGATTGGAGGCTCTATTCTTTGTCTTGTTGGTCCTCCGGGAACTGGAAAAACTTCTATTGCTCATTCACTTGCTGAGGCGATGGGAAGAAAATATGTGAGAGTTAGTCTTGGCGGAATACAAAATGAGTCTGAAATCAGAGGCCACAGAAAAACATATGTGGGTTCTATGCCTGGAAGAATTATGGCTGCCATGAAACAGGCAGGTTCAAATAATCCCCTTATTTTACTTGACGAAATTGATAAAATGTCAAGTGATTTAAGAGGAGACCCAGCAGCGGCAATGCTTGAGGTTCTTGACCCTGAACAAAATAAGACGTTCAGAGACCATTTTATAGAGCTTCCTTTTGACCTTTCAAATGTCCTGTTTATTGCAACTGCAAATTCGGTTGAAAATATACCAAGACCTCTATACGACAGAATGGAAATTGTAGAGGTTTCTGGGTATTCTGATGATGAAAAGCTTATTATAGCTAAAAAATATATTTTGCCAAAACAGAAAAGGCTTGCAGGCATAAAAACAAATGCTCTAAAAATCTCGGATAGCGTTTTAAAGCTTATTATTGAGGGATATACCCGCGAATCAGGTGTCAGAGCATTAGAACGTTCCATAAGGACTGTTTGTAGAAAGGCTGCAATGGAATTTCTTGAAAAAGATGCAAAATCTATTACTGTTACTACCAAAACTTTAAAAGATTATCTTGGGAGCAGAATATATATTTATGATTCTGTCAGCAAAGAAAAAATGACAGGTGTTGCCAACGGACTTGCATGGACAGAGGTTGGAGGGGATACCCTCTTTATTGAGGTTAATGTTATGGATGGAACGGGAAAGTTTGAACTTACCGGAAATCTTGGCGATGTTATGAAAGAATCTGCAAAAACCGCACTTAGTCTTATAAGAGCAAATGCCGGAGAATATAACATAGAGCCTGATTTTTATAAAACCAAGGATATTCATATACATATTCCCGAAGGTGCAATTCCGAAAGATGGACCTTCTGCCGGAATAACTATGACATGTGCAATTGTTTCTGCTCTGAGTGGAAAGAATGTTAAAAATGATGTTGCTATGACTGGTGAAATTACATTAAGGGGCAGAGTGCTTCCTATTGGCGGACTTAGAGAAAAAACTCTTGCTGCATATAGAATGGGTATTAAGACAGTTATAATACCTTCAGAGAATAAAAAGGATTATGATGAGCTACCTGAAAAAATTAAATCCGGACTTAAATTTGTTTTTGCAAAAAGTATAAATGATGTATTAAAGGTTGCATTGGAGGGATAAGGCGTGGATTTTATAAATTGTGAAATGTTGGTCGCTGCCGTAAGATATGAGCAGTATCCTCCTGAAAATTTGCCTGAAATTGCCCTTGCGGGTCGTTCAAATGTTGGGAAGTCATCGCTTGTAAATACATTAGTTAACAGAAAGAATTTGGCAAGAACAAGTTCAACTCCTGGAAAAACTGCCACAATAAATTTTTATGAGGTAGAAAAAAAATATAGATTTGTTGATTTGCCCGGATATGGTTATGCAAAGGTTTCAAAAGAAGAAAAAAAGAAATGGGGAGGAATGATTGAAAACTATCTCTCCAAAAGAAAGAATCTCAAAGGAGTTTTTCTTTTAGTTGATGCAAGACATAAGCCATCTTTAGATGATAAAATGATGTTTGAGTGGATAAAAAACTTTGGATATGAACCAATTGTTGTTGCAACAAAACTGGATAAACTTAAAAAATCAGAGATTGAAAAAAATCTCACACAGATTTATGATTTTTTAGAACTTGATTATGATTCAGTTCTTATTCCTTTTTCAGCTGAAAAACGCACAGGAAGAGAAGAAGTGCTTGAGGCTGTTAATATGATACTTAGTTAAATCGAAAGGATGATACAAGATGATAAATAAACCAAGAGGTACTGAAGATGTTCTTCCTGCTCAAGTAAAGCTTTGGCAGTACATAGAAAATGTTGCCAGAGAAACAGCAGAACTCTATGGCTTTGGAGAAATCAGAACACCAGTTTTTGAGAATACAGAGCTTTTTCAAAGAGGTGTGGGGGATACAACGGATGTTGTGCAGAAAGAAATGTACACCTTTAATGATAAAGGCGGAAGAAGTATAACCTTAAAACCTGAGGGAACTGCGACTTTAGTTCGCAGCTACATAGAAAATTCTTTGTATGCAAATCCGCAGCCAACAAAGCTTTTCTATATTATTCCGTGTTTTAGATATGAAAAGCCGCAGTCAGGCAGATTAAGAGAGTTTCATCAGTTTGGTATAGAATGTTTTGGTGCAGAATCGCCGGTTTGTGATACGGAGATTATTGCTCTTGCACATACCTTTTTGAGGAATGTGGGAATAACAGATTTTACACTTAATATCAACAGTATAGGATGTCCTGTTTGCCGTGCTGAATATAATAAAAAGCTTAAAGGATATTTTGAGGGTTATAAAGATAAGCTTTGTGGAACATGTCTTGAAAGACTTGAAAAAAATCCTTTGAGAATAATTGACTGTAAATCAGAAATTTGCAGTGAAATTGCAAAAAAAGCACCAAAGATTATAGATTATTTGTGTGAGGACTGCAGTAATCATTTTGAAGAGACCAAAAAAGGTCTTGATAATCTTGGAATTAAATATAATGTTGACCCTGATATAGTCCGCGGACTTGATTATTATACAAAGACGGTTTTTGAGTTTGTTTCGGGTTCATTAGGGGCACAAGCAACTGTTTGCGGTGGCGGTCGCTATAGCGGACTTGTTGAAGAGCTTGGAGGAAAGCCTGCAGAAGGTATTGGGTTTGCTGTTGGTCTTGAAAGACTTATTCTTATTTTAAAGAATGAAAATAAAATTGAAAATACAATGACTGTACCAAAGCTTTTTTGTGCAACGATAGGTGATAAAGCTAAGGCCTTTGCTCAAAAATATATATATGAACTCAGAAATTCAGGAATAAGGGCAGAAATGGATTTGCTTTCAAGAAGTGTAAAGGCACAGATGAAATATGCAGATAAAATCTTTGCTGAATATTCTGTTGTACTTGGCGATGATGAAATAGATAATAATAAAGCTATATTCAAAAATATGAAAACAGGTGAAACTAAAGAGTTAACACTTTGTTCAAAGGAATTTACAGAGTATGTAGCTATACAGGAGGATTAAAATATATGGATACAATGCAGGGATTAAAGAGAAGTTGTTATTGCGGAGAAGTTGAAGGTGTCGGCAAAACAGTTGTTGTTGGCGGATATGTTCAAAAAATCCGTGATATGGGAACTCTTATTTTTATTGATTTAAGAGACAGAACCGGTATTGTTCAGCTTGCTTTTGACGAGACTACAGACAAAACAGTTTTCGAAAAGGCATCAGGCTGTCATAGTGAATATGTTCTTATGGCTAAGGGTGTTGTAAGAGAAAGAGAAAGCAAAAATGATTCTATAAAAACAGGTAATATTGAGATTTTTGTTGATGATTTAAGAATTTTGGCAAAAGCTCAGACACCACCGTTTGAGGTTACTGATAAAACAAATGTTAATGAAGAATTAAGACTTAAACATCGTTATCTTGATTTGAGAAGAAAACCGCTTCAGGATAACATTATAATGAGAAGTAAAATTGCAAAAAGTGCAAGAGATTATTTCTATGAGAATGGTTTTATAGAAATTGAAACCCCAATGATGATTAAATCAACACCTGAGGGAGCAAGAGATTATATTATACCATCAAGAGTTCATAACGGAAAGTTTTATGCACTTCCTCAGTCTCCACAGATGTATAAACAGCTTTTGATGATTTCAGGTTTTGATAGATACATTCAGCTTGCAAGATGTTTCCGTGATGAAGACTTAAGAGCAGACAGACAGCCAGAATTTACACAGATTGACCTTGAAATGTCTTTTGTTGATGTTGAAGATATTCTGGAAATGGGCGAAGGTTTCATAAAAAGACTTTTCAGCGATGTTTTAAATATTGATATTCCGACTCCGCTTCCAAGACTTACCTATAAGGAAGCTATGGAAAGATATGGTTCTGATAAGCCAGATACCAGATTTGATATGGAAATTGTAAATCTTTCTGACTTAGTTAAGGATTGCGATTTTTCTGTATTTACCTCTGCTATAGAAGCAGGCGGTTCAGTCAGAGCGATTTGTGCAAAAGGTGCAGCCTCAACTCTTACCAGAAAAGAAATTGATAAGCTGACAGAGTTTGTAAGAGGTATTGGCGGAAAAGGTCTTGCTTTTGTAAGATGGGTTGAAGATGCTCCAAATTGTTCTTTTGCAAAGTTTATGAAAGAGGGCGAGCTTGAGGCTATTTTAAATCGTGTTGGTGCTGAAAAGGGAGATGTTGTTTTAATAGTTGCTGATAAAGATAGAGTAACACTTCCAACTCTTGGCGCACTAAGACTTAAGGTGGCAAAACAGCTTGATATAATTAAAGAAGGGTTTAACTTCCTATGGATAACAGAATTTCCGTTCTTTGAATATGATGAAGAGTCTGACAGCTTTGTTGCTATGCATCATCCGTTTACAATGCCTGATGATGATTGCATTCAGTATCTTGAATCAAATCCTGAAAAGGTTACCGCAAAGGCATATGACCTTGTTCTTAATGGAACTGAGCTTTCAAGCGGTTCTATAAGAATAAACGATTATGAGCTTCAGCAGAAAATGTTCAGAGCTTTAGGTCTTACAGATGAAGAAATCGAAGCAAAATTCGGATTTTTGGTAGAAGCATATAAATATGGTGCTGCTCCTCATGGCGGCATGGGACTTGGACTTGACAGAATTGCAATGATTATGTGCGGGGCAGATAGTCTTCGTGATGTTGTTGCATTTCCAAAGGTTCAAAACGCTTCCGAACCTATGAGTAATGCTCCTGATGTTGTTGATGAAAAACAACTTGAAGAGCTTGGAATTAGTATTATTAAAAATACCAAGACTGAGGAGGAATAAGGAGGCGAGGAAATGAAAAAGCAAACGGCCAAGTATATTTTATTTGCAGCGGGTTTGTTACTTGTTTTGATTTGTGGTTTTTTAGGGATTAAGTATGTTAGTAATGGATATTTGAGCGAAAACAAAAATGGTGACAGGGTTATATATAAATTCAGTCCTGACAACATTGATGAGATAAAAATAAAAAATTCAAGCGGAGAATATTCAATCATTAGAGATAAGAATGGCTGGACAGTTAATACATTAAGAGATAAAAGGCTTGTTGAAAGCAGCATTCTTGATACTGTGAATGTGTTATGCAATATCCGCGGTAAAGAGCTAAAAGAAATTAATGACCTAGTTAAATTTACTACAAATGTAGAAATTTTTACTAACTGGAAAGATGCATCTTTTTCTTTGGCTCAGGATGGAAGCAATTACTATCTGAGAAATAAGAAAAATGAGATTTTTTCTATATCTCAGATAGTTTATGAAGTTACATTAAGAAATATGGATTTTTACAGGGACAAAGATTTATCTGATATTAAGTCTCTCTCACAGGGCGGAGAAAACAAATTTAAGTCTGTGAGTTATAGAATACAGGATGAAGACGGAATAAAACAGATGAGTGTACGAGTGAAAAATGCCGATGAAATTCAAAGGTACGGCTCCGAGTCACCGTATATGATGGACAAACCATATTTGAGACCTGTTGATGCAGAAAGGTTTGAAAAAGAAGTTCTTTTTGCGATTCCCGAAATAAAAATTTCAAAGTTTGTTTCAGATGATGTAAAGGATTTTCAGCCATATGGTCTGGATGCTGACTCAAGAGGAGAACTTACTGTTTTATATGATGAAAAAAAGTTTACCTTATATATTGGCAATTCTTTGGCTGACGGCAGTTTCTATGTTTCGCTTCCGGAGAGTAAGTCTGTATATACAGTTGAAAGATCAAAGCTTTTGTTTTTAAATGCGGAATGTTTTGATTATATTGAAAAAAGTCTATTTGTTTTTAGTGATGATTATGTGAAGGGAGCAGAAATATTTGGCGTTGGCTTAAAATATTCTTTCACATCATCTGCTGATAAATATTATTTAAATAATGATGCTGTCTCAAAGGAGACTTTTAAGAATTTAAAAAATGAAATTAAAAACATAGAACTTAAAAACATCCTTAGCAAAGTGTCAGGAAACAAGGTTTTATCCATAAATATATATGGAAAAGACGGAAGAGTTGTTTATTATGAAGTTTATAAAACAGAAGAAAAGTATATAGTTTCGGAAAATGGAAAGCTTTTCTTCGGGCTTGATGAAAATAAGGTTAATGATTTTTTAGATTATCTTATGGAACTTAATAAAACATTGATATAAATTGAAAGGAAAACAGAAGATGAAAAATGTATTTGATGTATTAAAAGAGAGAGGCTTGATTGCTCAGACAACACACGAAAAGGAGATAAGAGAGCTTCTTGAAAAGGAAAAAATAACATTCTATATAGGCTTTGACCCAACAGCCGACAGTCTTCATATAGGTCACTTTATGCAGCTTGTTGTTATGAAGCATATGCAGAATGCAGGTCATAGACCTATAGTTCTGCTTGGCGGAGGAACAACAATGGTTGGCGACCCAACTGGAAAAGCTGACATGCGTCCTATGATTAGTCAGGAAACAATTCAGCATAATGCCGACATGTTTAAAAAGCAGATGTCAAAGTTTATTGACTTTTCTGATGGAAAAGCAATTATGGTTAACAATGCTGACTGGCTCTTGAACCAGAATTATATTGAATTTTTAAGAGAAGTAGGCGTGCATTTTTCTGTTAACAGAATGCTCACCGCTGAATGTTTTAAAACTCGTCTTGAAAAAGGACTATCTTTCCTTGAATTTAACTATATGCTTATGCAGGGTTATGATTTCTACAAACTACATAAGGAATATGATTGTATTATGGAGTTTGGCGGTGATGACCAGTGGTCTAATATTATAGGCGGTATAGAACTAATTAGAAGAAAAGACGGGAAACAGGCATATGGTATGACATTTACTCTTCTTACAACATCTGAGGGTAAGAAAATGGGTAAAACAGAAAAGGGTGCATTATGGCTTGACCCTGAAAAAGTTTCTCCTTATGATTTCTATCAATACTGGAGAAATGTTGATGATAAGGATGTTATCAGACTATTAAAATTGGTTACATTTGTATCTATGGAAGAAATTGCTGAATATGAAAAATTTGAAGGCAGTAAGCTAAATGAAGTTAAAGCAAGACTTGCATATGAGGTTACTAAAATGGTTCACGGTGAGGAAGAGGCTAAAAAGGCTCAGCAGGCTGCTCTTGCACTTTTCTCAGCCGGACAGAATTCTGAAAATATGCCATCTTTTGACCTTTCAAAAGATGTTTTAGGTGATGAATTATCAATTCTTGACTTGCTTGTTGCAGTTAATCTTGCACCATCAAAAGGTGAAGCAAGGAGACTTGTTCAGCAGGGCGGAATTAGTGTTGACGGCGAAAAAGTAACTGATATTGCATATCTTGTTAAACCAGCCGATTTTGAAAAAGGTGAAATTGTAGTTAAAAAAGGTAAAAAGGTATATTTAAAGGTTGTTTTGGTGTAAATTGCACAATATAATTGTTTTTTGTATTATAATATGTACAAAAATTACTATTGATTTTTAATAGAAATTATTGTATCATATTAATATACCACAACAAACAAAACTTTTTTCATTTCCCTTAAATAGAGGTTAACGCTTCTATACCCAAAGGTCGGCCAATGGTCGGCCTTTTTGGTTTATATGAGAAAATTTTATTTAACTAACTTTGAAGGTGTTGATTATATGGATTTTTTTGAAATTTTAAAAAGCTTTTCTTTAAAAGAGGGTGTATCCGGGCATATGGAGATTTGTGAATATTTTGAAAATATTTTAAGAGAATATTGTCAGGAAACAAAAACGGATAAAATTGGAAACGTTATTGGAGTTATTAAAAGCAAAAATAAAAATCCTAAGAAACTGATGATAGAAGCCCATATGGATAGAATTGGACTTATTGTTAAAAATATTGATGAAAACGGTTTTATATCCTTTGAGACTGTTGGCGGAGTTGATAAGAGAATTCTTCCGTCTCAGGAAGTTATTATATGCGGTAGAGAAAAAGTTTTTGGTGTAATTGGTGCTATGCCTCCCCATTTAAGAGAAAAGAAAGATAATAAATCTGCCTGTGAAATAAAAGATATGTTGATAGATACGGGAATGAATTATGATTTGATTAAGGAAAAGGTTTCTGTTGGAGATTATATATTGCTTCCCTGTGAACCTGTTAGACTTTTAAATAACAGAGCTGCAGGTGCAGCTTTTGATAACAGAGCAGGAATGGTATCCCTTGTTGGCTTTTTAGAAATGTCAAAAAATATAGATTTGCCGTATGATATTTATGTTGTCTTTACAGCCGGGGAAGAATCAGGACTTCTAGGAGCATATTCAGCTGCTTTCAATATTAATCCTGATATTTCGGTTTCTGTTGATGTAACTTTTGGGACATTTAGCAGTGAAGATATAGTTGGAACCTTTGAGCCTGGATGTGGAGCAGTTATTTTCAGAGGCCCTGATACTTCCTATGAGGGAACAAAAAGGCTTATTAAAATTGCAGAAGATACGAATATTCCATATGAAATAGAAGCTGCAAGCTCATCAGGAACAAATGCTTCGGCTATACAGAATGCAAGAGGAAGTGTTGAAACATATCTTTTGTCAATTCCTCTTAAATATATGCACGAAACAGTTGAACTTCTGTGCCTTGATGATATTTTAGCTGTTTCTAAGCTTATTTTTGAAATAGCAAAGGGGGGTGTCAGCCTTGCTTAAAAATTATACAGAGTTATTTGGTGTATCAGGATGTGAAAATGCGGTCAGAAATAAAATTTTAACTGATATAAAGCCCTATATAACTTCTTATGAAATTGATTCAATGGGTAATCTTATTGCGTATAAAAATGTGGGGGAAGATAAAAAAACAATTATTCTTTCTGCACATATGGATGAGGTTGGCTTTATTGTAACCGGAATCACGAAAGACGGAATGCTTAAATTTGATACTGTAGGAGGAATTGATGAGTCTGTTCTCGTTTCAAAAAAGGTTTCCTCAGGAGAGATTTACGGTGTTATAGGAATAAAGCCCTTTCATCAGTGTTCAAATGCTGAAAAAAATGAGGTTTTGTCAATTGATGATTTATTTATAGATATCGGTGCAAGGAATAAGGAAGAGGCTATAAAATACGTGTCTCCCGGAGATTATTTTGGATTTGTAAGTGATTATACAGAATTTGGAAAAGATTTTATAAAGGCAAAAGCATTAGATGACAGATTGGGTTGCTGCGTTATTATTGAAGCATTAAAAGAAGACTATGATGTGAATTTAATTTGTCTTTTTAATGTGCAGGAAGAAACTGGATTAAGAGGGGCAAAGGCTTCAGTATATGGGAAAAGTGCAGATTATGCCATTGTGGTTGAATGTACTACTGCAAATGATTTAACAGGAGTTAAACCTAATATGATGGTTACCACTTTAGGAGAGGGTGCTGCAATTTCTGTTATGGATTCTGCAAGTATTGCAGACAGAGAACTTTTTGATAAGCTTATTGAAACTGCAGAAAAAAATAAAATAAAGCATCAGAAAAAAAGAGCTGCTACTGGAGGAAATGATGCAGGGGCGATTCATACAGGAATGGGAGGAATTAAGACTTGTTCTGTTTCTGTCCCATCAAGATATATACACTCCCCTTCTTCAGTTATAAAAAAATCAGATTATGTTTGTGTTAGAAATTTAATTATTGCTTTTTTGAAAAGCTTTTCTTAAAAAGGATGAATAGATATGTTAGATAAACTTATAGGTATTTTATCTCCGGGTTCATATGAGGAGAAAATTAAAGAATTTATAATCAGTGAAACAAAAGAATATATAAGCTCTTATTATGAGGATAGTTTTGGAAATTTAGTCCTTAATATTGATGGAGAAGGTAATAGAAAAATTATTGAATGCGGTATTGACGAGCCGTTTCTTATGGCAAATCATTTTGAAAATAATAAACAGTTTTTTACTGCACCGCCTCATTTTAAAGCTAAAGATTTTAAAGATAAAGAGCTTGTTTCGGAAAATGGTATGGTTGTTAAGGTTATATCTGATACGGAGAATGAAAAACTTAGTTTTTCTGACCTTTATGCAAAAACAGAGACAGCAACAGATTTTGGTAAACTTTTTTCTTATAATCCTCGTTTTACTGAAAATAAAAGGTCTTATTCGGCTGAAAATATAATATATAAGGTTCCTGTATATGCACTTATATCTGCTATTCGTCAACTAAAAAATTGTAATAAAAACATAACTTTCCTATTTTCTTGTCAAAAACTTCTGGCGGCAAGGGGGCTTAGAGCATATTTTTCGATTGAAAGAGACGCAAGTGTATTATCTGTTTCCTGTGTCAGAGAGAATGAGTATATAGAATGCGGAAAGGGTGTAGTTATATGTGCTAAAGAAAAAAGTGCATTTGTTTCACAAAGGATTAAAGAAAAATTAATTAATATTGCCGAATGTGAAAATATAGATTATATACCTGCAGTTTTGTCTGAAAATTATAATTTGAAAGCTATTCTTACATCAGGGGCAGGTGCGGAATGCGGACTTTTATGTGTTCCTTTTGATGGAAAGAACAAAATCTATAAAAGTGATATAAAAAAATTGATAAAAATGGTCATTTCTTATTGCAAACAGTGAAAAAATCGTATATAATATTAAAGATATGTGTAAAAGGGGCGAAATAAAGTGAAAAAACAATGTGTTTTATATGATAGGGATTGTATAGACTGCGGAGAATGTGATATTTGCGACCTTGATGAAAATAAGATATGCGATAATTGCGGTAAGTGTATTATTGGTGACAGAGAATATAACGAATTAAAAATAGATGAAATTATTATTGAAGAAGAGGATAGAGAAGCAAATGAATAATTTTTCAGAAAAAATGTTCAATAAAGATGAGAAAATCGAAATGGCGCTTCGCTTGCTATATGAAGAAAACGGTTTTAAGAAATTTAAAATGAATCGTTTTGAGGAGTATGATTTGTACAGAGAAAATAAAAGTTTTCTCACAGGCTCAGATATTATAACCTTTAATGACCTAAACGGTAAATTAATGGCTTTAAAACCTGATGTTACTTTATCTATCGTTAAGAATATTAAGGACGAAGATGGTGCTTTGAAGGTTTATTACAGTGAGAATGTGTATAGAAGCGAAAAAGGCTCATACGAGTTTAAGGAAATAGTTCAGGCGGGAGTTGAACATATAGGTGAAATAGATGTTTGTTCTATGTGTGAAATCTTAATGCTAGCAGGAAAAAGCCTTGAAAAAATAAGCGACGATTATATTCTTGATATTTCTCATATAGGCATTTTATCTGAAATTCTTAATGAATGTAATTTTAAAGAAACAGATTACGACTTGGTTATCAAGTACATAGGTGAAAAAAACACTCATGATTTGAAGACGGTTTTTGACAGGGCTGGTGTTTCCAAAGAACTTTATGATGTTGTTTCTAAAATTACAAAGCTTTACGGTCCTTTTGAAAGTGTTTTATCAGAACTTGAAAGTATAATCGGAAACAAGGCACAGACTGCAATGGCTGAGCTTAAAAATATTTTTGATATATTAAAATCAACTGATATGACCAAGAATATCAATCTTGATTTTTCACTCATAAATGATATGAGTTATTATAACGGCTTAATATTTCAGGGATTTATCCATGGTATTCCAAAAAGTGTTTTATCAGGCGGAAGATATGACAAGCTTCTTGAAAAGCTAGGAAAAAATAAGCAGGCTGTTGGTTTTGCAGTATATCTTAATCTTCTTGAAGGATTTTTTAAAGGCCATAGAAAGTATGATTTTGATAATTTAATTACATATAGTGATAAATCTGATTTAATTAAAGTTTTTAAACTTAGAGATGAACTTATAAATAAAGGTGAAACTGTCAGAATTCAAAAGGAAAATTCCCAAGAATTCAGCTTTAAAAATATAATTGATATTGATAACTTTGGAGGTGTGATATAATGGATAATATGATTAGTGTTGCACTCCCAAAGGGAAGACTTGGGGAAAAGGTTTTAAAAATTTTTGAGGATATTGGATATGATTGTCCTGCAATTCACGAAAATAACAGAAAGCTTATTTTTGAAAATGAAGAAAAAGGCATAAGATATTTCTGGGTTAAACCATCTGATGTTGCGATTTATGTTGAAAGAGGTGCAGCAGACATTGGTGTTTGCGGAAAAGACATTCTTCTTGAATACGAACCTAATGTTTATGAACTTCTTGACCTTGATATAGGAAAGTGCAGAATGGCAGTTGCAGCGCCGAAAGGATATCGCGAGGATACGGAAAGAGCAGTTAAGGTTGCAACCAAGTTTCCTAATATTGCAAAGACCTATTATTCTTCCAAAAGCCGTGATATAGATATTATAAAGCTTAACGGCTCAATTGAAATTGCTCCTATACTTAATATGTCAGATGTTATAGTTGATATTGTTGAGACTGGAACAACACTTCTTGAAAACGGTCTTGAGCCTATTATAAATATTGTTCCCATTAGTGCAAGACTTATTGCAAATAAATCGGGATACAAGTTTAAAGCAGATAAAATTGAAGAGATAAGGAAACTTATGCTGGAAAAAATTAAGAAAAATACATAAAATGGAGGGCTGAAATTTTGATTAGTATTTTAGATAGTAAAAACATTCCGCTTGAAAAAATTCTTTATAGAGAAAATAATGGAAATAATGTTTCAGATATAGTATCTGAGATTATTTCTGTTGTCAGAAAAGACGGGGATTCAGCTCTTAAAATGTATTGCGAAAAATTTGACAGAGCATCTTTGGACACTCTTGAGGTAAGCAATGAGGAAATAGAGGAAGCCTTTTCTCTTGTTGATGCTGAATATATAGAAATTATTAAAGAGGCAAAAAAGAATATATATGCATTTCATGAGAAGCAGAAAAGAAACAGTTTTGTTATCAATGAAAATGACGGGATTGTTTTAGGACAGAAGGTTATGCCTTTAAGAAGAGTTGGGCTTTATGTTCCGGGAGGAACTGCAAGTTATCCATCTTCGGTTCTAATGAATACAATTCCTGCAAAAATTGCAGGATGCAAGGAAATTGTTATGACAACTCCGCCACAGTCAAATGGAAAAATTAATCCTGTTATATTAGTTGCTGCTAAAATTGCAGGGTGTGATAAGATATATAAAGTTGGCGGTGCACAGGCAGTTGCTGCACTTGCATACGGAACAGAAACAATTAAGCCGGTTGATAAGATTGTTGGACCGGGAAATGCCTTTGTTGCAGAAGCAAAAAGACAGGTTTATGGTATTTGTGATATAGATATGATTGCGGGACCAAGTGAAATTCTTGTTATTGCAGATGAAACTGCAGATGGAAAGTTTGTTGCTGCAGACCTTTTATCTCAGGCAGAACATGACAGACTTGCAACTTCTGTTTTAATAACAACATCAAAAGAACTAGCAAATAAGGTTAGCTTGGAACTTGAAGAACAAATTCCAATGCTTCCAAGATGTGAAATAGCAAGAACTTCAATTGATAATAATGGTAAAATTATTATCACAGAAACCATAGATGAAGCAATAGAAATTTCGGACAAGCTTGCACCTGAGCATCTTGAACTTTGTGTTGATAATCCATTTGATTATTTAAGCAAAATTCATAATGCAGGGTCAATTTTCCTTGGTAAATATTGTCCTGAAGCTTTGGGAGATTATTTTGCAGGACCAAATCATACCCTTCCAACAAGCGGAACAGCAAGATTTTCAAGTCCCTTGTCTGTGGATGATTTTGTAAAAAAATCTGCCTTTACATATTACACTAAGGAAGCGTTATCCAAGGTTAAAGACAAGATTGCATACTTTGCAGATAAGGAAGGGCTTCATGCACACGCAAAATCTGCAACTATTAGATTTGATAACGATTAGTAATTTTAGAGGATATTAAAAATGAGTAGATTTTTCAATAAAGATTTAGAAAGTCTTAAAGCGTATGTTCCTGGGGAGCAGCCTCAGGATATGAAATATATAAAGCTCAACACAAATGAATCACCATACAGCCCGTCTGACGGAGTGTTGAAAGCTATAACTTTTGAAGAGACAGAAAAACTCAGGCTTTATTCTGACCCTGACGGAAAAGAGCTTAAAAAAGCACTTTCAAAGCAGTATGGCGTAGGAAATGAAAATATAGTTATTACAAATGGCTCCGATGAAATACTTTCTTTTTGTTTTCAGGCTTATAAGGATAACAACAAAGGTTTCGTATTCCCTGATATAACCTATGGATTTTATCCTGTTTTCTGTAATTTATATGGAGCGTTATATGAGGAAATTCCACTTAATGATGAACTTGAGATAAATGTTTCTGATTATATTGGTATAAATAAAAATATAGTTATTGCAAATCCTAATGCACCAAGCGGAATTTTTTTAGAACTTTCTCAAATTGAGAAAATAGTTTCTTCTAATCCTGATAATATAGTTATCGTTGATGAAGCTTATGTGGATTTTGGCGGAGAGTCAGCAGTTTATTTAACAAAAAAATATAATAATCTTATTTGTGTGCAGACATTTTCAAAATCCCGTTCACTTGCAGGGGCAAGACTTGGATTTGCTATTGCAGACAGTGAGCTAATAGCTGATATTGAAAGGGTTCGTTGCTCAACAAACCCTTATAATGTGAATCGGCTTACTCTTCTAGTGGGGGAGGAGGCTGTAAGGGAACAGGCTTATTATGATGCAAATTGCAAAAAAATTATAGAAACCAGAGAATATGTTAAAAAAGAACTAACAGATTTAGGCTTTGTTTATCCCGACTCTAAAACGAATTTTATCTTTGCAAAAAAAGACGGTGTAAGTGGAGAAACATTATATAAAAGACTCAAAGAAAAAGGGATTCTTATTCGCCATTTCAATAAGATTAGAATTTCGGATTATATAAGAATTACCATAGGCACGAGAGAAGATATGGAAGAATTTATTAAAACATTAAAGGATATATTAAATTAATTGCGGGAGTTGATTAAAATGAACAAAAGAATTTCTGAATTAAAAAGAAAGACTTCGGAAACAGATATTAGCATCAAACTAAATATTGACGGAACAGGCGTATCTGAAATTGAGACAGGTTGCGGATTTTTAGACCACATGCTGACTCTTTTTGCAAAGCACGGACGTTTTGACCTTAATATAAAAAGCAACGGCGATACGTGGGTTGATTATCATCATTCTGCAGAGGATATAGGTATTGTCCTTGGTGAAACATTTAAAGATGCTTTAGGAAATAAGGCAGGAATTTTCAGATATGCAGATAATATAATTCCTATGGATGAAGCACTTGTTTTATGTGCAGTAGATATCTCAGGCAGAGGATGTCTTGGATTTGATGTTGATTTTCCAAGTGAAAAAATAGGTGATTTTGATTCTGAGCTTGTCAGGGAGTTTTTTGTTGCATTTGTCCGCACTGCAGATATAACTCTTCATCTGAAGAAGCTTGCAGGAGAAAATTCTCATCATATTGCAGAGGGAACATTCAAAGCTTTTGCCAGAGCTTTGGGACAGGCTACTGGGATTAATGAAAAATATATCAACGAAATACCTTCAACAAAAGGAGTACTTTAATGATTGCAATTATAGATTATGGTGTTGGCAATATATTCAGTCTTATGAGTTCTCTTAATGTTATAGGAGCTGATGCTGTATTGACAAGCGATATAAAAACTATTGAAGAATGTGACAGAATAATTTTACCCGGAGTGGGTGCTTTTTCTGATGCAATCAGGCTTTTAAAGGAAGGTGGGCTTGCTGAAGTTGTTGTTTCGGAATGCAGAAAAGGCAAGCCATTACTTGGTATTTGTCTCGGTATGCAGCTTTTATTTGAAAAGAGCTATGAATATGGCGAGCATGAAGGTTTAGGGCTTATAAAGGGCAGTATAAAACCTATCAGGGATGTTGCTCCACCGGAGTATAAAATTCCACAGATGGGATGGAATGCTCTTGAATTTCCTGAACAAAAAGAAAAACATCCACTTTTTAAATACATAAAAGAGGGTGATTTCGTTTATTTTGTACATTCTTATTATGGTGCAGATTGCGATGAAAGTCTTATTGCAACAACTGAGTATGGGGCGAATATAACTGCCGCTGTTGCATGTGAAAATGTTTGCGGAACACAATTCCATCCTGAAAAAAGCGGAGATGTGGGACTTAATATTCTTCGTGCATTTTGTGAAATTTAAAAGGAGTTTAATATGAATATTTTTCCTGCTATTGATTTAATTGATAAAAAAGCGGTTAGACTTTTAAAAGGGGACTATGATAAAGTTACTATTTATAGTAATTCTCCCCTCGAAGTTGCAAAAAAATTTGAAAGTCAGGGTGCAGAATTTTTACATACAGTTGATTTAGATGGAGCAAAGAACGGCAATACACCAAACTTTGATGTTATTTGTCAAATTGTTGAAAACACATCCTTAAAGGTAGAAATTGGCGGTGGTATAAGGGAGATGGAAACTATTGAAAAATACGTTTCTGCCGGCGTTTATCGAGTTATATTGGGAACTGCTGCAACCGAAAATATAGAATTTTTAAAAGATGCCGTTCGTAAATACGGTGATAAGATTGCAGTTGGTGCAGATATAAAGGATGGCTATGTTGCAATTAAAGGATGGCTTGAAAAATCAAGCTATACAATCTATGATTTTTGCAAAGTTCTTTCAGAAATTGGTGTTAAAACTGTTATTGTAACAGATATTACTAAAGACGGTGCAATGGAAGGCACAAATATTGATTTATATAAGGAACTTTCTGAAAAATTTGACCTTGATTTTGTCGCATCAGGCGGAGTTTCCGATATTTCAGATGTTAAAAGACTTAAAAATATGAATTTGGGTGGAGCTATAATAGGCAAAGCACTTTATATGGGGGCTATTGACCTTAGCGAAGCTATCAGAATATCAAAAGAGGAGGAATAAAATATGATAACAAAAAGAATTATTCCTTGTCTGGATGTCAGGGCAGGCAGAGTGGTTAAGGGCGTGAATTTTCAAGGAATTTCTGACGTATCTTCCCCAGTTGAACTTGGAATGTATTATAGCAGAGAAGGTGCTGATGAACTTGTTTTTTATGATATAACAGCATCATATGAAGAAAGAAGTTTGTTTACTGATATTTTAAAGGAAGTTGCCCGAAATATATTTATTCCACTGACTGTTGGGGGCGGAATAAACACAATTGATGATTTTGACCGTGTTTTAAAGTGCGGTGCAGATAAGGTTTCTGTTAATTCAGGGGCAATAAAAAATCCAAAGCTTATTGGAGAGGCTGCAAAGAAATATGGGGACCAGTGTGTTGTTTTATCTGTTGATGTTAAAAGGGTTGACGGAAAGTTTTGCGTCTTTGCAAAGGGTGGAAGAGAAAACACGGGCATTGATGCCATAGAATGGATAAAAAATGGAATTTGCGAGGGTGCAGGCGAAATAGTTGTTAACAGTATTGATACAGATGGTGTTAAGAAAGGGTTTGACCTTGAAATGCTAAGGGCTGTAACAGAAGTTTCAAATGTTCCGGTTATTGCATCAGGCGGTGCGGGCGGAGTGGCTGATTTTATTGACTTATTTAACGAACTTCCTGATGTTTCTGCTGGCTTAGCTGCTTCAATCTTCCATTTTGGAGAGGTTAAGATTAAGGATTTAAAAAACGAGTTAAATAAAAATGGAATCAATGTCAGATTGGTGTAAAGGAGAATGATTATGTTAAATATATCTGAACTTAAATTTGATGAAAAAGGTCTTATTCCTGCTATTTTGGTTGATGCAGAATCAGGTAAAGTGCTTACACTTGCTTATATGAATAAGGAAAGCCTTGAAATAAGCCTTAAAGAGAAAAAAACCTGTTTTTATTCCCGTTCCAGACAGGAGCTTTGGAGAAAAGGGGAAACATCAGGTAATTTTCAGCATATTATAAAAATTACTGCAGATTGTGACAGAGATGCACTGACTGTTCTTGTTAAAAAGGATGGACCCGCGTGTCATACAGGGGCTGACTCTTGCTTTAATGATGTTATTTTTGATGACAATTCATATGAACCATTTTCAATCAAAGGTTTAAAAAAGCTTATTGAGGGTAGAAAAATTGAAAAAAAAGAAGGTTCATATACTACATATCTTTTTGAAAAAGGTATAGATAAAATTCTTAAAAAGGTTGGAGAAGAGTGTACAGAGGTTATCATTGCAGGAAAAGCAAATGATAAAGCTGAAACGATTTATGAAATATCTGACCTTTTATATCATGTACTTGTTTTAATGGTTGAAATGGGTATTGACACAGAAGATATACTCACAGAACTTGCATCAAGACATGTTATCGACCATAAGGTTAAGCAGGAGAAAATGACAAAATAATTTATAAGGCAGGTAATAGGGAAATTGATAAATAGGATTGTTTCTGTTTTTTTAAATTTTGTTTTAATATCTTCTATATTGACAGGATGCGGGGGAAAATTAAATAATGTTAACGAAAAACAATTTACGGTTGTTACATCTTTTTATCCCTTATACGTTTTGACAAGTAATATAACAGATGGGGCAGAGGGAGTTTCAGTTATTAATATGACGCCGTCTGATGTTGGATGTTTGCATGATTATCAGCTTTTACCCAAAGATTTAAAAATTCTTCAGGAAGCTGATATGTTTATTGTTAACGGGGCAGGAATGGAGGGTTTTTTAGATAAGGTAACAAATAGTCTTAAAAACCTTGAAATTGTTACTTCAACAAAGAATATTGAGCTTATATATGACGAACATAATAATCCTAATCCTCATACTTGGATGTATATCCCGAATGTTGTTTTGGAGCTTGAAACTATTAAAAATTCATTGTGTGTTTCAAACCCGAAAAATAAGACTGTTTATGATAAAAATTTTTCAGAATACAGTGGAGAACTTTTGAAACTCCATGAAGAGATTAAAAATTCTTTATCAGATATTGAAAACAAAAATATAATTGCAGCTCACAGCACATTTGATTATATGGCAAAGGGATATGGACTAAATATCGTTGGTACAGTTTTTTCAGGTCATAATGAGTCACCCTCTGCAGCTCAAATTGCGGAACTTGTTAACCTTGCAACAAAGGATAATGTTGCGGCGTTATTTACAGAAGAACAATATGATGGAAGTATAGAAATTATTTCAAAAGAAACGAATATTCCAGTTTATATTTTAAATTCCTTGACGCAAGGAGAAAATGGAAAATTTGAGGGTGCTTATGAAGAGGCAATATCAAAAAATATGAGTATAATTGAGAATGCACTATCTGGTAGGAGATATTAATGGAAGATAAGGTTAAAAGTTGTGGAAAATGCGGTGTTAAAATAGAAAATCTAACCGTAAAGTCAGAAGGAAAAATAATTCTTGATAATATAAATCTAGATATTAAATGTGGAGAATTTGTTGCCCTTATTGGAAGAAACGGTGCAGGAAAAACTACCCTTTTAAAAACAATGCTTGGCGAAATTAAGTATGAGGGAAAAATTAATTTTGTTGACCATTGCGGTTGCGGGCTTAGTCATACACATGTTGGATATGTTCCGCAAAATTTCTTTTTTGACCGAACATCTCCGGTGAGTGTTTGTGATTTTCTTTCAGCTTATTCAAATAAAAAACCTGTTTTCTTAGGTAACAAAAAATCAAGGGCTAAAGTTATTGAGATGCTAAAAAAGGTTGGAGTTGAGCATCTTGTTGACAGCAGGCTTGGCGAACTTTCAGGAGGAGAACTGCAACGAATTATGCTTGCGTTTTCACTAAGCCCTGTCCCTGATTTGCTTATCCTAGATGAGCCAATATCAGGAGTTGACCAAAGGGGAATGGATGTTTTCTTAAAGCTTGTTGCTGACCTTAGGAAAGAACATCATTTGGGAGTGATTTTAGTTTCTCATGATTTTGCACTTGTTGAAAAATATGCAACTAAAGTTGTTCTTATTGATAAGAGCATAAAGGCTAACGGAACTGCTTCAGAGGTTTTTGGGAGCGAACCATTTTTAGATATATTTGGATAATTTATAAACGGAGATAAAACTAGATGGAATTTATTTATAGCATAATGGAAATTTTGCTTCCATTTGACTTTCTTAAATTTGATTTTATGAAAAGTGCACTTGTTGCCATTTTGATTATATCTCCATTGTTTGCTATTTGCGGGACTATGGTTATAAATAATAAAATGGCATACTTTTCTGATGCTTTGGGACATTCTGCACTTACGGGTATTTCTTTAGGTGCTCTTTTTTCACTTGAAAACTACCTTTTTTCAATGATTGGATTTGCAATATTGTTTGCACTTTTGCTTTCTTATATAAAATCAAAGGATAATTCTTCCGCTGATACACTAATCAGTATATTATCATCTGTCTCAATTGCTGTGGGACTTGTTATACTTTCTTTTAGCGGAAACTTTTCAAAATATTCAAGCTATCTTGTTGGAGATATTCTAAGTGTAAGCAAGCAGGATATCTACTTTTTACTTACAACATTTGCTTTAGTTTGTGTTGTTTGGTCTATTATATATAATGAGTTATTAATTATAAGCATTAATCCATCAATGGCTAAAAGTAAGAATATTAATGTAAAACTGATTGAAAATGCTTTTCTGATTGTAGTTGCAGTTATTGTAACTGTTTCTATAAGATGGGTTGGAATTTTAGTTATAAATTCTCTTCTTATAATCCCATGTGCTGCTGCAAAAAACATATCCTGCAATATGAAAAAATATCAGCAAAATTCTGTATGGATAGGAGTTTTTTCAGGTGTTGTGGGTCTTATAATTTCTTATTTTATGAATACAGCTGCAGGTCCGACAATTGTATTAATTTCATCAGCTATATATTTTATAACTGTAATTTATAAAGCTTTTAAGCGTATTTAACCGTTTCTTTTTTGGAAACGGTTTTTAAAATGTTTAAATATTTATTGTCGAAATTAATTATATTTTGTAGAAATTGTCGAAAATGTGTTTCTATATATTAAATAAAACTAAAATACTTGTAATTTTAAATTTGTTTTGATATAATAATAAAAAGAACAGAGAGTTAATACGGAGCTGATATATATGAACTATACTATGTTGACCGATTTTTATGAAATAACAATGGCAAATGGTTATTTTGAAAACGGTATGCATGAAAAAATCGCATATTTTGATATGTTTTTCAGAAGAGTGCCCGATGATGGCGGATATGCTATTATGGCAGGGGTTGAGCAGGTTATTGATTACCTTAAAAACCTTAAATTTAATGAAGAGGATATTAACTATCTGAGATCGAAAAAGATTTTTAATGAAAAATTTATTGAATATTTGAAAAATTTTGAATTTTCTTGCGATGTTTGGGCTATTCCTGAAGGAACACCGATTTTTCCGGGAGAACCTATTGTTGTTGTTAGAGGTCCGCTTATCCAAGCTCAGTTTATTGAAACGATGGTTCTTCTCACAATAAATCATCAAAGTCTTATTGCAACCAAAACAAGCCGAATTGTAAGAGCTGCTGAGGGCAGACCGGTTATGGAGTTTGGTTCCCGCCGTGCTCAGGGAGGAGACGGTGCAATTTATGGTGCAAGAGCTGCATATATAGGTGGTGCAGTTGGTACAGCGTGTACTATTTCTGACAGGATGTTTGACGTTCCTGCACTTGGTACGATGGCTCACAGCTGGGTGCAGTCATTTGACAGTGAATATGAGGCGTTTGAGGCTTATGCCCGTTCTTATCCTGAAAACTGCACATTATTGGTTGACACATATAATGTTTTAAAATCAGGTATCCCTAACGCTATAAAAGTTTTTGATGAGGTTTTAAAGCCTATGGGAGTACGTCCTAAGGGTGTCAGAATTGATAGCGGTGATATAACATATCTTACTAAAAAGACGAGAAAAATGCTTGATGATGCAGGGTATTCTGATGTTTCCATTGTTATATCAAATTCACTGGATGAATATATTATTCAGGGAATTTTAAAACAGGGGGCAAAGGTTGATTCCTTTGGAGTCGGAGAAAGACTTATAACCTCAAAATCAGAACCCGTCTTTGGTGGTGTTTATAAGCTTTCGGCTATTGAAAACAATGGTGAAATTATACCTAAAATAAAAATAAGTGAAAATGTTGCCAAGATAACAATTCCATGTTTTAAAACTTTATACAGACTTTTTTCAAATGAAACAGGACAAGCTATTGCTGATGTTATAACATTGCATGATGAAGAAATAAATGAAAATGAAGAGTATGTTTTGTTTGATCCTGAACATACATGGAAGAGAAAAACTGTGAAAAATTTCACAGCAAGAAAGTTACTTGTTCCTATTTTTAAAGCTGGAAAATGTGTTTATGAGTCACCAAAGCTTAGTGATATTAAAGCCTACTGCAAGGAAGAGCTTGATAAAATCTGGGATGAGGTTAAAAGATTTGAAAATCCGCATATTTACTATGTTGATTTATCTCAAAAATTATGGGATATAAAATATAAGCTTTTATCAGATAATATATAATTTTTTCAAAGGAGAACACATATGAAATCAACAATTGAATCCTACAATCTTGGAAGACTTGGAGTTATTGGAATGAACGGCTGTGAGGATTTTTGCAGCAGAGTAGATTATCATCTTAAAAACTTTAATGATGATATTCAAAACTTAGGTTCTTTTTTGCTCCCGATAAAAACAAATCGTTTTGGAACAGGAGAAGCAAAAGCAACACTTCTTCATTCAGCAAGAACTTATGATGTATATATTGTAGTAGATGTGTTTAACTATGGTGTAACATATAAAATGTACGGAATGGATGTTCCTATGAGTCCTGATGACCATTTTCAGGATTTAAAGCGTGTTATTTCTGCAATTGGCGGAAAGGCAAAGAGAATTACCGTTATAATGCCTATGCTTTATGAGGGAAGACAGCATAAAAGACAATCAAGAGAGTCCCTTGACTGTGCTGTATGTCTTCAGGAACTTGTTAATATGGGTGTTTCAAATATAATCACATTTGATGCACATGATCCTCGTGTTCAAAATGCTATTCCTTTGAAGAGCTTTGAAAATATTCAGCCTACATATCAAATGATAAAAGCTTGTTTAAAATTTGACAAAGATATTATTTTAAATAAGGATAAAACAATGATTGTTTCTCCTGATGAAGGTGCTATGTCAAGATGTATGTATTATTCTTCTGTTCTTGGAATGGAACTCGGTATGTTCTATAAGAGACGTGATTACTCAACAGTTGTTGACGGAAAAAATCCTATTGTTGCACACGAATTTCTTGGTTCTTCAGTTGAAGGCAAAAATATTATTGTTGTTGATGATATGATTGCATCGGGCGATTCAATGATTGATGTTTCAAAAGAACTCAAGAAGAGAAAAGCTTCCAGAGTGTTTGTTTTCTCTACTTTTGGCTTGTTTACAGAAGGTTTTGAAAGATTTGATAAAGCGTATAAGGATAATATAATTGACGGTGTTTTCACAACAAATCTTATTTATGCAAAACCTGAGCTTTTGGAAAAACCGTGGTATCACAGAGTTGATATGTCAAAGTATATTGCTCTTCTTATCAGTGAGCTTAATGCAGAACATTCAATAAGCGATCTTCTTAATCCTATTTCAAGAATTAAAAATATTCTTGAAAAGTATAAGAATCAATAAGTTAAAGGTGATATAAATGAAAAGAGCTATATTTGGTATAATAATTTTTACATTGATCTTTTCTTTTAGTTTTGAGTGTTTTTCTGTTGGACCAAGCAGTATTCTGATAAATGGAGAATTTGCTGAAATTCCTGATGATATGGGAAGTATAAAGGCTTTCTCTGACAGAACTTTTGTCCCTGTTAGATTTGTTCTTGAATATTTTGCATACGATGTATCCTGGGATGATGAAGATGATGTTGTTTTTGGCAGGTCCCGCAATGGTGATGTTTTTGTTATGCAGGTTGGAAGTCCTGTGCTTTTGTTCAGAGAAAAAAATATGCAATCAAAAAAAATAACAATGGATGTTACTCCATTACTAATTGCCGAAGAGGGCAGAACTTATGTGCCAATCAGATTCCTTGCTGAGGCAATAGGGTATAAGGTTGGTTATGATAATTTAACCGGAACTGTTATGCTTGATAAATGATGATTTTTAATGGCTGTGACAAAATATTAATGTTGTTACAGTCATTTTTTATTTAAAGAGGGTAGTTGTATTATGGATTATTATGTTGGACCACTCCAAAATTTAATAGAGGAATTTGAAAAACTTCCGGGAATAGGCAGTAAAACAGCACATAGACTTGCTTATTTTATTTTAAACCAGCCTATTGAAAAAGCCCAAAAATTTGCCGATGCACTTGTATCTGCTAAAAAGAACACCTGTTATTGCAGTGTTTGTCAAAATTTGTCGGACAGTGATGTTTGCTCAATTTGCAGAAATCCTGTAAGGGATAAAAGTATTATTTGTGTTGCAGAAAGTCCAAGAGATGTTTTGCAGATGGAAAAAACAAATGAATTTAAAGGTGTTTATCATGTTCTTCATGGGGCGATTTCTCCTATGGATAACGTTGGACCTGATGATATAAAGATTAAGGAGCTTGTAGCCAGAATTTCTTCGGGAGATGTAAAAGAGGTTATTATGGCAACCAATCCAAACCTTGAGGGTGAAACAACAGCTATGTATATTTCAAAGCTTATAAAGCCTTTTGGTGTTAAGGTAACAAGAATAGCCCATGGCGTTCCGGTCGGCGGAGAGCTTGAATTTGCAGATGAGGTAACCCTTTCCAAAGCCCTAGAATGGCGTGTTGAAATATGATTAAGGAGAAAATATCCGATATAGCGAATAAACAAGGTATAGAAGTATTTGGATT
This sequence comes from Clostridia bacterium, assembly GCA_045537065.1. Taxonomy (GTDB): domain Bacteria; phylum Bacillota; class Clostridia; order Monoglobales; family Monoglobaceae; genus RGIG8709. Next base: position 28,556 of record JAZSOT010000057.1, read on the forward strand.
TAATTCTGATGCTTTTGTTGCTCTTTTTCCCTATTATGTGAAAGAATCAGGGAATATTTCTCTATATGCAAGAAGCATTGATTATCACAAGGTTATAAAGAGTAAGCTTTTTCCCATTAAAGAATATCTTGAGTCTGTTGGTGCTGAAAATGTAATTATACACTGTGATAACGGTGAATATAACGATAGAGATGCAGCTTTTAGGGCGGGGCTTGGTTTTTATGGTAAAAATAACCTTTTGATTAATCAAAAATATGGGTCTTATTTTTTTATCGGACAAGTTGTTCACAATTTGCCTATAGGAGAAGACCATTCTGTTGAAACTAAGTGTTTAGAATGTAATAAATGTATTGAAAACTGTATAACCGGAACTCTTTGCAAGGGTTATAATAAGTATGATTGTTTGTCAGATATAACTCAAAGAAAAGGTGATTTATCAGAGGAGGAGAAACGATTTATAGTTGACGGCGGATTATGCTGGGGATGTGATATGTGTCAGATAGTTTGCCCTCATAACGAAAAGCTTGGTAACACCGCTATCCCGGAATTTTTGGAAAGAAGAATTTGTTCGTTTAATCTGAGTGATTTAGAAAATATTTCGGAAAAGGAATTTAAAAGGAAGTACGGAGAGTATGCCTTTGCCTGGCGAGGAGGAAAGGTCATAAAACGAAATCTTGATATTTTGAGGAATGTATATGAAGAAAAATGATATATATGAAATATTAATAACAGGTATATCTGATGATGGTTATGGCGTTGGAAGAGCAGAGGGGATGGTTGTTTTTGTTCCATTTGCTTTGATTGGCGAAACTGTTCTTGTTGTTATTATTAAGGTGATGAAATCATATTCGGTAGGTAAAATCCTTGATATTGTAAGTCCTTCTGAAAAAAGAATAAAATCTTGTTGTGAATTTTTTTATAAATGCGGTGGATGCTGTTTTCAGAATGTAGATTACGAGGAAGAGTTAAAGTATAAAAAGCAGTTTGTCGATGATTGTATTAAAAAAATCTCTAGGCTCTGTTTTGATGTTTCAGAAATTATTGGAGCAAAAAACACATTTAACTACAGGAATAAATCGCAGTTTCCTGTTTCACCGGATGGTATAGGAATTTATGCTCCGAAAAGTCATAGAGTTATTAATATGAATAAATGCCTTATACAGGCAGAGAATACGGAAATAATTATTAAGACCGTCAGGGAATGGATGAATAAGTATGATATTCAACCATATGACGAGCAAAGTGACACGGGATGTATAAGACATATTTATAGTCGCTCAGGTAAAACCGAAACAATGGTTGTTATTGTAACGAGGACAAAAAAGGTAAAATTTGCAGATGAGCTTGTGAAAATGCTGAGACAGGCAGATGAAAAAATATGCTCTGTTATGCAGAATATAAATTTAAAGCGTACAAATGTTGTGCTTGGCGAAGAAATAAAGGTTTTATGGGGAAAGGATTATATAACGGACAGCATAGGTGATAAAAACTTTAAAATTTCTGCATTTTCTTTTTATCAGGTTAATAATGAGCAGACAAAAGTTTTGTATGATATTGCGGCAAAATTTGCTGATATTAAGAAAACGGATACTGTATGGGATTTGTATTGCGGAATAGGAACTATAGGACAATATATTGCATCCAATGCAAAAAAAATTGTTGGAGTTGAAATTATTGATGCAGCTGTAAAAAATGCCGAGGAAAATGCGAAAATTAATAATCTTAAAAATTGCGAATATTTTTGCGGACCGGCGGAGAAAATTGTTCCGAATTTACTTTCTAAAGGATACACTGCTGACGTAGTTATCGTTGACCCGCCAAGAAAAGGTTGTGATATCAAGCTTCTTGAAACGGTCGTTAAAAGTAAAAGTAATAAAATTGTATATATTTCTTGTAAGCCATCAACTCTTGCAAGAGATTTGGTTTATTTAACAGAAAACGGATATAAAGTATGTAAAATTCAGCCGGTAGATTTGTTTCCAAGAACTTCCCATGTTGAGACTGTTGTGTTGCTTACAAAATAGAAAAATAAAGACGGCAAAGGTCGTCTTTATTTTATTTATCTATTGAAAAATGAAAATATTTATGATAGTATGGTAAAAATTAAATATTTAAAGGAGCATGTGTTATGAGTACTGCAGAATTAGTAAGACTTACTAAAGATGATTATGACCAGCTTATCCCGCTGTTAAATCACGTTTTTAGTATTGCACATAATAATAATTCAGATTTTGAAAAAAATTTGCCCAAAATGTGTATCAGAGATGACGAGCATATGGGAAAACACTTTGGAATAAGAAAGAACGGTAAAATTGTATCCGCTATAGGGGTTTATCCTCTTCCGGCAGTAGTTGCTGGGCAGAAAGTTATGTTTTCCACCATGGGAAATCTTGTTACTCTTCCCGAAGAAGAGGGCAATGGTTATATGAGTATTCTTCTTGATGAGGCTATGAAAGAACTTGAAAAGATTGGTGCTGACGCCTCTAGACTTTGCGGTAATCGACAAAGATACAATCGTTTTGTTTTGAAGCTACAGGCTGGCTTTATGATTTCACTTTGTGCCATTATAATACTAAATATGTAAAGGAAGAAAGTAATATTTCCTTTGTGCCTGTTTCAAAAGATGATACTGAAATGATTAAAAAAATGAAGGAAATAAATGAAAAAAATCTTTTCTATGTTGACAGAGATAATTTAAGAGATTTTTATCTTGCTGCAACTGCATGGAATCACAAACCGTATGTGGCAGTAAGACCTGACGGTGAAGTTGTTGGATATATATCTGTTTCACAGGATAATAAAGAAATTGCGGAACACGCAGCTGTTTCTCCTGCTGTAATGAAGGAAATGCTTGTTCAGTGGGTTAAGATAAATAAAGTTGACGCACACTTTAAACTTATGCCTCATATGATTGAAGAAATTGAGATTATGTCAGCATTCTGTGATGATTATTATATTAATTCCCCCTCCAGATTTAAAATTATAAACTTTGCTAAAGTTATTGATGTATTCTTTAAGCTTAAATCTACATACACAGTTATGCCTGATGTTGATTTTGTTGTTGAAATAGAGGGTTATGGCAGTGTTCATTTAAAATGTAAGAATAATATTCCCGAATGTACATATTCAACAGAAAAAAGTGATATTAAGTTAACAAAGCTTGAAGCTACAAGGTTTTTCTTTGACCCGTCTGCAGTATATTTCAAACAAAAGGAAAGAGAAATAGTTTTGCCGCTTCCATTGTCATGGAACTTGCAGGATAGAGTTTAATTGTTGTTAAACGGAGGTATAAAATGCAGAAAATAATAAGTCAGAATGTAGATAGTTGTAAAAAAGAAATCTATGATATTCTGGATTTTATGTGGGATAATCCGGAAACCGGATTTAACGAATGGAAGGCATCTGAGTTTTTAAAACATAAGTTTGAAAAGATTGGCTATGAATGTATAGTCGCAGAAAATTCCCCGGGGTTTTATACAACCGTTGACACAGGAAGAGTTGGACCGACTATTCTTATTTTTGGTGAACTGGATGCTCTTTTGTGTCCAACACATTTTCACTGCGACAAGGAAACGGGTGCGGCTCATGTTTGCGGTCATAATGCTCAATGTGCGGCACTTTATGGCGTTGCTGCAGCACTTAAATCTCCTGACATTATAAAAGGTCTTTCGGGTAAGATTAAGCTATGTGCTGTCCCTGCGGAAGAAATCGGAGATATTGAATTTCGTAGTAAGCTTATAAGAGAAGGGAAAATAAGTCATGTTGGAGGCAAAAGGGAGTTTCTGTCCCGTGGCTATTTTGACGATGTTGACCTTGCTTTTATAGTTCACACATTGCCGGGTAATGATTATCTGGCGGAAGGCAGAGCAGTTGGACTTATTGCAAAGCGCGCCACCTATAAGGGGATTGCATCCCATGCGGGCGCTGCTCCTCACCTCGGAAAGAATGCATTGTATGCGGCAACATTAGGGCTTGCAGCAATAAATTCAATTCGTGAAACTTTTAAAGAAGAAGATTATATTAGAGTTCATCCTGTTATAACAGAAGGCGGCGGTGCGGTTAACACAATTCCAGATAGAGTTTCTATTGAAAGCTTTGTTCGAGGACTTACTTTTGATGCAATGACATCTGCAAATGAAAAAGTTAATCGTGCACTTTCGGGGGCTGCAGTCTCAATGGGTTGCGAACTTGAAATCGAAGATTATGTGGGTGCTATGCCACTTACAGATAATAAGATGCTTGGCAATATTGCAAAGGATGCTCTATCAAGCATTAAGGCTGATGCAAAATTTACATTTTTTGACCGTATAGATGCGGGAAGTACGGATATGGGAGATATATCGTCTCTTATTCCGTCTATACACCTATACATTCCCGGAGCTTCAGGCGTTGGTCATGGAAAGGATTATGAAATTACTGACCGTGAAACCGCATGTTTGATATCTGCAAAATGGCAGATTTCTATGATTAGAATTTTGCTTGAAAATGATGCAGAAAGGGCAAAAAATGTAATAAAATCGTATGTTCCTGAATTTTCATCAAAGGAAGAAATGTTTGAAAAATTGACACCTTTTGGTGGTGTAAAGAATGTAGTTTCTTATGATGAAAATGGAAAAATTTTGTTTTTACAGTAATTTATTTGCAAATATTATACAAAAGAACCTCTTTTTGGGGTTCTTTTTTTATGCAAATATGTCCGTTTTCTTCATAGCTAACTCCTTTGTATGTAGTATATAATTAGATTTCTGTTGTAATAAAAAATCCATCATATATTTTTGATGGATTTTGGAGCTGGTGGCGTGACTTGAACACGTGACCTTCTGATTACGAATCAGATGCACTACCGACTGTGCTACACCAGCATATTATTAATAATTAAATTGCGGAATTAAAACACGAATTCAGTATACAATAAACATATAGTTTTGTCAATAAAGTTTGTTAATTTTAGGCGGTTTTATGGTGTTTAATAGGTTTAAGGAAAAATTTTTTAACAGTATTGTATATAAACTGTACAAAATGATAAAGGATTAT
>JAZSOT010000086.1:0-2247 GCA_045537065.1 Clostridia bacterium
GGAACTGCGGTTGTAGCAGGTAACATCTATTCCTTTTTCGACAAGCAACGGACACAAAGAAGTGAGCACATTTTCAATTCCGCCACGTCTTGAGGGAATAACTTTATGTCCAACCATTGCAACTTTCATATTTCTATCTCCAATCTTTAAAACAATCAAAATCTGCTTCAAACGGTAAAAATTCGGCTACCTTCCTGTTCCGCTAAGCATAACAATAGGTGTTTTAAGCATTATAAGCAAATCTCCCGGGAATGTTCTGTTTTGTATGTAATCAAGGTCCATTTCAACCCACTGTTCAAATGGAATGTCGTTTCTGTTTTTGCTTATCTGCCATGTGCAGGTAAGTCCTGGGGTTACATGAAGACGAAGCTTCTGATAATCTGTGTAATGTAGAACCTCGCCCGGCAGAGGTGGTCTGGGACCTACCAAAGTCATATCACCCTTAAAAACATTAAAGAACTGCATCAGTTCATCAAGAGATAATTTTCGGAGGATTTTTCCAACTCTTGTTATTCTCGGATCCTCTTTGATTTTAAAAACAGGTCCGTCCATTTCGTTTTTTTCTTTCAACTGCTCTAAAAGTGCTTCTGCATTAGGACGCATTGTGCGGAATTTATACATATAAAATTCCTCTCCGTGTCGTCCCACTCTTTTTTGCTTAAAGAACGGTCCTGCACTTGGATCATCAATACATATAACAATCGCAATAATTATCATAAGCGGAAGAAAGCCAAGCAAAATTATTGTGGCAAAAAATATATCAAAGAGTCTTTTCTTTCTCCAATATCCCAAATAGGATTTTTCGATTAAGGCTTCCAATTTTACTCTTGTTTTCTCGTCAACTTTCTCACTATCAATGTAAGGCATTTTCGAATCCTTCTTTCGTCTCTTTTATTCAAACTTAAAATTTATAAGTGTTTCATGTTCAATGTTACGCCAAGCAGATAAATAAAATTTTCTAAAATCTTGTCTGCTTCCGTCAAGTAATTTCTCTGTGTCTTTTATATATCCCGGATGAAATCCAAACTCAATATTTTTATTATGTTTTTTTGCAAGTTTCAGATAATGCGGAAGCAGTTTTCTTATTCTTTCCTCGTTTAATTTTCCTGAAAACATTATTCCCATAAAATATGCAGATTGTATTTTTGATTTTTTAAATTTCCTTCGGTTTAACAAGGCAAAGGTTTTTAAAAGCCATTGTTTTATCAAACCTATTGGGTTATATTCAAAATATAATGATGGTGTAAAAATATATGGTGCAATCGGCTCTGCAGGAATTCGCATATATTCCACATTCAGACCTTCATCTTCAATTACACGCATCAGAGTCTTAAAAATAAGCGGTATCATATGGGTATGTTGGTGACTATCTATTGAAACCGATATGTTTTCACCCATAGCTTTTTTCCAAAATTTAATCTGACTTTGCAATTCTGTATAAACTTGTTTTTCAAATTCCTTCCTTTTATTTGAGATGGAAAGAAAAAACAACCCTATAAAAGAATATTTAAAGTATCCGTTGTCCGATATTAGCAAATCAATATCATTTGGACACGAAAGCGGACGTCCCTCCACCAAATTGATGTGTAAAGATAAAGTCGTATTTTCATCTGATAAACGCTGTTTAAAATCTGATATTTCGCCGTTTGGCAAAACGCTAACCTTGTTTAAAACCCCATTCTCAAGACAATTTTCTATGCGCCTATTGCCACAGGTAGATATACCATAATCGTCCGCACAAAAATATATCATATTAATTCCCATAGCCTTTCTGTCCACAAATAGTAACGAAAATATACACCATCCCGTCTGTGGACTGACAAGGCGTATAATGGAAATTATGCACATCGCCGTTTTACACCATGTACGGTGTGAAAATTTTGGCGGTGCAATTAAATATGTAGGGTAAATAACGTGAATAATCACGTTATTTACCTCTTAATCCCCAAGTTTTATAACAATAACATTATCAACTATTGAGATTGAATTTTTTGCTGGCCAGTTATTCAAACTGTCTGTATCAATTTTTTTCAGAAGTTCCGATTTTTCTTCACCTGAAATAAATTTATAATTTTTTCCGCAATAATCATTTAATGCACTGCATAAAACACTTTGACCAACTATTTCATCATCTGCTCTCAAAATATAGCCATCTGTTGTTCCCGTCATATCAGGTGGTAGCTCTGCGCTATAAGCCTCACTTTCGGGAAGATAGCCTAAAACTAAAATACTATCACATTCTCCGGC
>JAZSOT010000084.1:0-2404 GCA_045537065.1 Clostridia bacterium
CTTTATTTTTCTATCTGTTTAACAGATAAAATAAAATATTGACATACCTTTTGCCGCATGTTATAATAAGGGTGTCGAAAGGAAGAAAGGATGGGTGACCGCCGATGCAGTAGAGTAAGCCAGCCGTTGGAGAGGACTTCCACGGGCGGCATATTGAAACTGAGCCTCCAGCAAAGGAAAGGGATGGATTCCTCCCCTTTGTAATTGAGATCCAGCCGCGGCGTAGCTAACCGCGGCTAATTTTATTTTTAGTTTTATCTGTTTAACAGATAATAAAAAAGGGAGGGATCATTCCCAGACCCCAGCCCATTTGATATTATGAGTACGAACATACTCAACAACCTTCTGCCGTGCTTCTTGCGTGTCTTTGTCCAACTCTTTATACGTACATTCAGCAGTATAAATTTCACGGCGAAGTTTTTCGACTTCTTCCATTTTCTGTCCCCGTACCTCTTGCGGCCAGTAGGCTTCTTCTCTCAGCATAGAGTCAACCTTACACTTGCGAGGAGAAATTTCTTTATTATAATAGTTGCTCTTAGTTTCAACTTTTTCACCAAATTCATCACGCAGACGGAAAAATTCGGGGTGTTCTTTGCGGTGTTTCGCTTCTTTTCTGTTGCTAAGAATATCGCCGATTTTGAACTCCGCATATACCGCAAGAGCAATGAAGGCAAAGAAACCAAAGATAGCCAAGAGTCCCAATGCGCTTTCATCCATATTGTAAATCCTTCCTTTCTTGTCCTTTTGACAATATCATTTTAACATATGATTTTTATTTTGTCAACACTAAAATCTATCTGTTTAACAGATAAAATAAAGTATTGACTTTTTTATTTTATTACATTATAATATATTTATAAGAAAGGGAGGGACAATTATGGAAAAAGTAACTCGACAGTATATTACAAAAGAAACCATTTATATTGCCAAAAATGGCAAAGAATTTACTAACGAACTCGAATGTACCATTTATGAAAAGTATTGCGGCATTCCGCTAAAAGATTTATTAAGTCCCTATATGGTTTTCAAAAAGTGGTCTGACAACCCTTTGAAAGAAGATTTTAATGTATGTTTAATAAAGGAAGAACTTCCTTCCAACCTAATCGCCTATTTGCGTATTATAGAAAAAGATGATGTTTTCGGTTTTGCATATTGCTATCGAGATAATTATACTTTTCATGGCGAACCTTTTCTTATGTATTATGACTGTCATGGTGCTTATGGTGGCGGTGACCGCCCCAAACAATGGATTTTTTGGGGGACAGAAGACTCTCTCAATTTAGAAATCAAAAAAGCACAGGAGAAATTGGAATACTTTTCCTCTCTAAAAAATGGCGACTAACCGCCATTTTTATTCTTATCTGTTTAACAGATATTCTCCCCCATTGACACAATAAATTTTCCATGTTATAATCTACTTGTAAGAAACAAAGAAAGGAAGTAAAAAACCATGACTAAAATTTCTGAACTGACCTTCTCCATCCACCTCACCGCCCACCGCACCGATCGCCTTGCCACCATCAAGCAAGTTGGTTTCGGCCAAGTCATCAAGGAACAGTGGTACACCAACACTTATCACTGCCTGACCGATACTGGTGTGATGCTGGTAGTTGATCCCATCAAGAAGCTGTGTGTAACTGCCTACTTCGTCAATGAGTGGGAGCTGGCAAAGCTGTATCATGGCAAGGCTCCGAAGGCTATTCAGCGTAGAGTAAGCAAGAACATCGCAGCTGGGCTGGTAAATTTCCATGGACGAGCTGTTCGGTAAAACGAACAGCTTTATTAATAAAAAGTTAATAAAATTGTAACAATTTTGTAACAATTTTCCGCTTGACAAAATTTCAAAAATATGATATAATATATATGTAAGGTAAAAGAAAGGAGCCATCTCTATGAGTAATATTAAACGCCGCTATTGTATTGTAAAGGTTGATCCTCACTCTGGTGTATTTCACTCTGTCGAAGCTATCCGCAAAACGCTTGATGAAGTAAGCGATTACTTTTCCAATATCCCCGACGAACTTCGACGGTGGTATATTATTTGGGACACACCTGATTTTGAGGGCGACTAACACAGCCCCTCCCTCCCTATCTGTTTAACAGATAGAAAAGTTGCCGCCAATCCTTAAAAAAATTTGTAAAAACCCCTTGACAAAATTCTAATTATACTGTATAATGAAGGTGTTCCAGAGAGGAACAGAAAGGAAGATGTTCTATGGCTAAGAAACTTACTCGCTCCCAACTCATTTCCAAAAAGCGTGAAGATGTTCTCGCAATGTTCAAGGAATTTCTGGATGAACTCGGTGAAGAAGTCATGCGTGAAAGCGGAAACGCTCTTGTGTTCCCTTCCACTGATGACGAAGGAAACGAACTCTTTGTAAAGGTTGCCGTTTCCATTCCTCGT
>JAZSOT010000054.1:0-1931 GCA_045537065.1 Clostridia bacterium
GAAAAAATACATAAATTTATAAAATTGTTGAAAAAAACTATTGACAATCACTAAAAAGTATGTTATTGTATAAACGAAGACAGGGGACGGAAATAAAAAACTCCTGAAATAACCGGAAAAATAAAAGTAAAAATTGTAAACAAAAGCTTGCAGTAAAGAATATAATTCAAAGAAGAATTAACTGTTAAAAAGTTTAGCGTTCGTTTTCGGTTTTTTCAGAGAGATTCCTAAACTCAGTCTAAAAAATAAATATCTGAAATTAAAGGAGGCGGTACCGATGTACTCAGCAGTTCTCGGGCTCGCAGCCGTAAAAGGAAACCGTAACTGATAAGTCGGGCAAAAGATGATTTTCAATCGGAAAAACCGATAAATAATTGAATTCAACGCCCGAAGTTAATAACAGATAATGTTAAAAAACGGTTTAACGGCTGCGGGCTGAAAATTTTAAAAATTGAATTATGAAAATTTACAGGCTGTGAATATCACGGCCTGTTTTGTTGTTGTTTGTAACAAAGTCAACCCCTGGCTATGCCAGGGGAATAAAAAAGCTTTTAGCGAGGGAAGAAGTAGACAAGAAAAAAGCTCCTTGGTATAGTAGAAGGGGTTTGCCGCCCCCACAACTAAAATAACAAGGAGGTCTTTATCGTGAAAGAAAAAGACATAAATAGTTTAGAACATACCAGTTGGAGATGTCAATACCATATTGTATTTGCACCGAAATACAGAAGGCTTGCAATATACAAAGAGATAAAAGTGGATATAGGAAAAATATTAAGACAGTTGTGCCAACAAAAAGGAATAGAGATAATAGAAGCAGAACTGTGCCCCGACCATATCCATATGCTGATAAGCATACCACCCAAGTATAGTGTTTCGCAAATAATGGGATATCTGAAAGGCAAGAGTAGCTTGATGATATTTGACAGACACGCAAATTTGAAATACAAGTATGGAAACAGACACTTTTGGGCAAGAGGCTATTTTGTGGATACAGTAGGAAGAAACAAAAAGCAAGTAGCAGAATACATAAGGAATCAGCTTGCAGAAGACCAAATAGCAGACCAAATGGGTCTTAAAGAGTATGTAGACCCGTTCACGGGTAGCGAGAACAAGAAAGCATAAAATTAACCCCTTGAGGGGTAGCTGAAAAAGGAATGCGGTCGGCAAACCTTTCAGCGCCCCTTAAGGGGTTTCGTCCGTATAATGCCCTTATAGGGCTTAATCAAGCCTCCGGCTTAGCCGGAGGTCCTGACTAATGCTTAAGCAAAAGACAACCCCCGGTACAGCCGGGGGCAAAAAAGACTTCAGTAAAGCCAAAACGGGCGAGCTCAAAGCAAGCCCAAAAGGAATGGAAGAAAATTAAACCTCCAAGTATAATAGTAGTGGTTTGGCAGCCGCATTACTAAAATAAAAGGAGGTTTAATTTTATGAAAAAAGAAAGCGAGATAAGAAGTTCATCACACACAAAGTACAGATGTCAGTATCACATAGTTTTTGCTCCAAAATACAGAAGAAGAGTAATCTACGGAGAACTGAAAAAAGATATCGGACAGATATTGAGAAAATTGTGTGAGCAAAAGAATGTAGAAATACTTGAGGCAGAAGCGTGTTCAGACCACATCCACATGCTTGTAAGTATCCCGCCGCATATAAGTGTAGCACAATTCATGGGATATCTCAAGGGTAAAAGTACATTGATGATTTTCGACCGACACGCGAATTTAAAGTATAAGTATGGTTCCAGAAGTTTCTGGTGCAGAGGGTATTACGTAGATACAGTCGGACGAAACAAAAAGCAAATAGCAGAATACATAAGGAATCAGCTTGAAGAAGATTACGCAGTAGACCAAGTCACAATGAAAGAATATATGGACCCGTTTACGGGTAGCAAGACAAAGTAGGCAAAAATAAACAGCCGCTCGGGAGCGGCT
>JAZSOT010000058.1:0-10990 GCA_045537065.1 Clostridia bacterium
GGCCAAGCGGTCTTAAGGAAGACAAGAAATCTACTCAACTCCTTGGCTCACAGAACGACATGGCTACGATCCGACTTAATTTAATGGCAAGGTGAAGCGCCGAAGTGCCGCAGCTTAAAGCAACAGCATATTTGCATCCAAGCTTTTCGCAGACCGCTTTTTCTATTTCGTTAATATTTTCTCCTATGGTAGACATCCAATTTGTTTCATATGCTTTTTGCATATACTTCAATTCGTCTCCATGCATTGTGGGAGAAGAAAGCCAAACCTTATTTTCCAATTTTTTCATATCTTTCCTCTAAAAATTATTAAAAATTTAAAGCTAATTTTAGGCATATATATCTAATCTAAATTATATCATAAGTATAATAAATTTGCAACCATTTTTACCTAATAAATTATCAAGAAACAAGCCCTATTTAGCATATAATTTATAAAACTTTAAAAGGGTGATTTTTTGTTTGAAATTTTATTGAATTTATTATCCTCCATTTTCTATTTTGCACTTCATGTTAGCGGTGCAGGATCGTTCCCTCCTCCCCTTTCTGCCAAAAAAGAAACGGAGCTTTTTGAAAAAAGCCGTTTGGGAGATATTGAAGCGAGAAACACTTTGGTTGAACATAATCTGAGACTGGTTGCCCATATAGTTAAAAAATACTATGCCACAGGCGCTGAACAGGATGATTTAATTTCGATAGGCACAATCGGTCTTATCAAAGCGGTTTCAACCTATAAGTCGGATAAAGGTATTCGTTTTGCAACCTATGCCTCTCGCTGTATTGAAAATGAAATTTTGATGTTTTTCAGAAACCAAAAAAAATCTGCTCAGGATGTTTTTATAAGCGACCCTATTGACACCGATAAAGAGGGTAACACCCTAACACTTATCGATATAATAGCCGATAACCGCGATATTGCAGACGAAATTGATACAAAATTAAAACTTGAACGGTTAAGAGTTGTTATGTATGGTTGCTTAAACGAGCGGGAAATCGAAATTATTAAATATCGATACGGAATAGCAGGATTTCCTGAGCTTACCCAACGCGAGATAGCCAAAAAGCTGAATATTTCAAGAAGCTATGTTTCAAGAATAGAAAAATCTGCTCTCGAAAAGCTAAGAAAACAATTCGACTAAATAATTGATTTTTAATTTCTTTTGTTTTATAATATAAATATACAATTTTAAAATAACGGAGTTTAAAATGAAAAAGAAAAGAACGGCTAGACAAAAAGCCATAATTAAAAGAAGAATATTTTTATCCGCTTGCGCCTTGGCTCTTGCGGGTATTATCGCGATATCAGCGGTAGTTATATCATCATTAATGCCTGATAAAAATGACGGTAATTCTTCATCTTCCCCGTCCAGCTCTAACTCGTCCGAAGAGGATAAAACCCCTAAATTAATATCCTCGGCATCGGTTATAAGCACGGGCGATATTATGGTGCATTCAACTCAGCTTGACGGTGCTAAAACTTCCGACGGCGGATATGACTTTTCTGCCTTCTTCAAAGAAACTTCGCCTTATTATAAGAAATATGATTTAGCAGTTGCTAATTTGGAGGTTACTTTTGGTGGAACAGAATCGGGTAAATATAGCGGATATCCCGCTTTTAACTGTCCTGATGTTCTTGCCGATAACATAAAAAAATCAGGACTAAATTTATTGCTTACAACTAATAACCATAGCTATGATACAGGGCTTTTTGGCTTGAAACGAACAGTTCAGATTTTAAAAGACCGCAAAATCGGTTTTTTAGGCACTAAGGAAACCGAAAGCGACCCCAAATTTTTAGTTAAGGATATAAACGGTATTAAAATAGGTATGGTGAGCTATTCATATGAGACCACAGGAACAGACCAAAGCCGCAAATATCTGAACGGAAATATTATTTCGAAGGATGCAAACAACCTTATAAACACCTTTTCATATCAGCATATAAACGATTTTTATATTGAAGCTGAAAATGTTATAAAGGATATGAAAAATGAGGGCGCAGAGTTTATCGTATTTTATATGCATTGGGGCGAAGAATATCAATTATCTGCTAATACTTGGCAAAAATCCATTGCGCAAAAGCTCTCAAATCTAGGAGTTCAAATGATACTTGGCGGTCATCCACATGTTATTCAACCTATTGATTTACTTCACTCTGAGGACGGTCAAACCGATACAATTTGCCTTTATTCGATGGGTAATGCAGTTTCTAATCAGCGCCAAGAAATTATGAACCCTGAATGCACAACGGGACACACCGAGGACGGTTTAATGTTCTCCTATAAATTAGAGAAATACAGTAATGGCGATATCATTTTATCAAACATTAATGTTATACCTACTTGGGTAGATAAATACAGAGGCGGAAGCGGTTATCAATATACGATTTATCCCTTAGAAAAAGCCGAGGACGGCAGCGTTAAATACGGTTTAACCGGTACTGCCGCAACAAAATCTTATAATTCATACAACCGAACAAAAGCCCTGTTAAAAGACGGACTTACCAAATGCCAACAGCATATCGGTTGCGATATAACCTTTAAAGATTAAAAATCAAAACTCAAATGGCAAAAAAAATCCGCAGTCTAAACGACTGCGGGTAATTTTTATAAAATATTAATTAAACGAACTTAGCAACATTGAGCTTAATTCCAGGGCCCATAGTTGTTGCAATAACGCAAGACTTAATATACTGACCTTTTGTTGCAGCAGGCTTAGCCTTAATGATAGCACCCATTAAAGCATCAAAGTTTTCTTGAAGCTTTTCAGGACCAAAGGAAACCTTACCGATAGGACAGTGGATAATGTTTGTCTTGTCAAGACGGTACTCAATCTTACCTGCCTTAGCCTCGGTAACAGCCTTAGCAACGTCAGGAGTAACAGTACCAGCCTTAGGAGTAGGCATTAAACCACGAGGACCTAAAACCTTACCTAAACGACCTACAACGCCCATCATATCAGGTGTTGCAATAACAACATCAAAGTCTAACCAGTTTTCATTTTGGATTTTAGCAACTAATTCTTCTGCACCAACATAGTCAGAGCCAGCTTCCTCAGCAGCCTTAGCATTGTCGCCCTTGCAAAGTACAAGAGTTCTAACCTTTTTACCAGTTCCGTTTGGAAGAACAACAGCTCCTCTAACCTGCTGGTCTGCATGTCTTGAGTCAACGCCGAGCTTAACGTGAAGCTCAATAGTTTCATCAAATTTTGCTTTTGATGTTTTGCAAACTAAATCCAATGCTTCTTCAGCATCGTATAATTTACCTTTTTCAAGAAGCTTAACGCTATCTTGATATTTTTTTCCATATTTCACGATTAAAATCCTCCTTAGTGGTAAATACCATCTTAAATTGATGTTTGCAGAGCACTTTGTGCTCCTCCCACAGTTTTAAAAAGTCTTAAAACTATTCTTCTACTGTTACGCCCATAGATCTTGCAGTACCTGCGATCATTGACATAGCAGATTCAAGTGAAGCTGCGTTTAAGTCAGGCATTTTCTGTTCAGCAATTGCCTGAAGGTCAGCTTTCTTAAGTTCAGCAACTTTTGTTTTGTTCGGAACACCCGAACCGCTCTTTAATTTGCAAGCCTTTTTGATAAGAACTGCAGCCGGAGGAGTTTTTGTAATGAAAGAGAAAGATCTGTCCTGATATACGGTTATAACAACCGGAATAACAAGACCTGCATCTTTGCTTGTCTTTTCGTTGAACTGCTTACAAAAATCCATAATGTTTACACCATGCTGACCGAGAGCCGGACCAACTGGTGGAGCCGGTGTTGCTTTACCTGCTTCAATTTGTAACTTAATGTAACCTGTAATTTTTTGCGCCATTTGTTGACACCTCCCTTTATTCAAATGTGGTATTGACGGAATTTTTAAAATTCCTCCCACCTACCCGAAAAACGGATATATAAAAACGACAAGTTATGCCGTGTGGGTAACTAGCTTAACGCTTCAACCTGATTAAACTCAAGTTCAACTTCTGTGTCTCTTCCGCCAAACATAGTGATTTTTGCTTTGATTTTCTGCTTGTCTGTAATTATTGCATCAACAACGCCGACAAAGCCTTCAAAAGCACCATATTTAACTCTGATACTGTCACCAACATTAAATTTGGATTCAATAACAACCTTTTCAAGACCGATAGCCTGAACTTCAGCATCGGAAAGCGGAACCGGTTTAGAACCGGGGCCGACAAAGCCGGTAACACCTCTGCAATTGCGGACAACATACCAGCTTTCGTCTGTCATAATCATTTTAACAACGACATATCCCGGAAAAAGCTTTCTCTGAACGGTTTTTTTCTGGTTGTCCTTAATTTCGACAACCTCTTCCATGGGAACGCAAATTTCCTGAATAACATCGTGCATATTTCTGTTATCAACAGTTTTTTCTATATCTGCCTTAACCTTATTTTCATAACCTGAATAGGTGTGGGCAACGTACCATTTAGCTTCTGCCATAATATTCGGGTAACCCCATCCCTCCTATTATTTAATTAATAATGCCATACCTGCACTGAAAAGCCAGTCCAGAATCCAGATTACTGCACCAACAATAAGAACGAACAGAAGAACAATGATGGTATTTTGTTTAACCTTTTTAAAGCTTGGCCAAACAACTCTTTTAAGTTCAGCTTTAACATCAACAAACCAGTTCGCGATGCGGCTGAAAACATTTGGTTTTTTATTCATTTTAAAAAACTCCTATCCTTCGTTTTGATTATTTTGTTTCTTTGTGCAAAGTGTGTTTTTTGCAAAATCTGCAGTATTTGTTCATTTCGATTCTGTCAGGATTGTTTTTCTTGTTTTTCATTGTGTCATAATTTCTCTGTTTGCATTCAGAACAAGCCATTGTGATTTTTACTCTCATATTTTTCACCCTTTCAAATATCTTACAAAAATAGGTAAGTAATATCTTTAGTTATGATTTGTGCCCACTAATTTGTCAACACAAATAAAGCCTCTTTGCAAAGAGGCAATATTATATTAACACAATATTTCATATTTGTCAATAATTTTTTTTAATTTAATAAGAAATTAAAAGGGGCTGAAATTGTTTTCCTGAAAGAGCAGCATTTATTGTGTCAGGAATAAGAAGCATATCTGCAATCAGAGAATTTGGTTTTTCTTTATAATCATCCTGTCCAAAAGGAACAAGATAAATATTTTTTCTGTTTAAAAGATGGCCGATGTTTTCAGCATTTCCTCCAAGACCGTCGTTTGTAGAAATTGCAATAACAACGGGACGCAGATTTCGAAGATGTGATTTAACAGAAAGGGTAACAACGGAATCTGCAATGCCGTTTGAAATTTTTGAAATTGTGTTTCCTGTGCAGGGAGCAATGATTAGAATGTCAAGAAGCTTTTTAGGACCGATAGGTTCAGCGTCGTATATTGTGGAGATTATTTTGTTTTCGCAGATTTCTTCTATTTTGTTCTGAAAATCTGTTGCCTCTCCAAATCTTGTGTCCGTATTGAAGCTTGCCTCGGACATAATAGGTATAATATTTGCTCCCATATTTTTAAGCCTTTTAATTTCCGGAATAACTTTTTTATAGGTACAAAAGGAACCGGTCAGTGCAAAACCGATAGTTTTTTCATTAAGCTCCATATATTGTCCTCCTCCGGCGGCTAACTTTTGCCGTCTATGATATCAAGAATAATTTTGGCTGTTATTTCTCCGGAGGTTTCGGGAGAATATTTTCCCGGTAGAGAAAGTCCGTGGATATATTTCAAACCGTATTTGTCGCAGGATGAAAAATCAACACCTCCGGGCATAGAGGCAAGGTCTAAAATAAAACAGTCCTTCTTGAGCCTTTTTATGGTATCTTCGGTAATTATAATTTCGGGAACGGTATTTAAAATAATTCTGTATTTGTCTGCATAATCTTTTATCTGGTTTGTGTGAATAGCAAAATGGTTTGCACACATTGCATAGGCCCTGTCGGATGCCTTCCTTGCGGCAACCGTAACCTTTGCACCCATTCCTCTTAAAATTTTGGCAAGCACCTTACCGATTTTTCCATATCCCGCCACCAGTAAATCAGAGTTATATATATTAAATGTAGTGTTTTTTACAATGATGCTTATTGCCGCCTCTGCGGTTGCTACTGCATTTAAAATATTATATTCATCATTTTCTAAAAGGTCATATATTTTTGTATTCCAGTGGGCAGGCACTTTTTCAGCTAAGATACCGCATTTTCCCGAGAATATACCATCAGGGCAAGGATGATTGAATATATCATTAATGGGCAGCTTTTTATCCGAAAGAGGAGCATTTATATTTAATCCGTCTTTAGAAAGGGGTGCCGGAAGAATAATATAATCATAGTGCATATTTTTGAAATTATCCTTTTCGCCAAATCCCATATAGGAAGTATTGCATCCTGCATCATTTAAAAAATTACCCATGTAAAGCTGTCTCTCGTCTCCGCCCATAATAAGAAAATTATAACTCAAAATTTTTCACCTCTATTTAATATATAATATGCCTTTTTGATTTTTTGGTGAGAATAAGAACTGTAAAATCTTGACATATAGAAAGGTGTGTGATATAATAGCACCCATAAGCAAAGTAGGACTTGGCGCGTTAAGTGAAAAAAGGACGGGAAGTTGCCTTTTTTACGAAAAGTAATTTAATTTACTTGCGATGCTAAGTTCGCATTCCGTTGCTGCAATGATTTTTATTACCCTTTTGCAGCTTTTCTGCAAAAGGGTTTTTTATTTAAGGTGGAGAATACTATGTCAAAATATTTTACAACAAAATCCCTTGTTATTTCCGCTCTTCTGGTGGCTCTAAGCGTTATTTTAAGGCTTCTTGGCTTTCCTCAGGATGGAACATTCAGGTTTGAGCTTGGCTTTTTGCCTATTGCAATTTCAGGTTATTTGTACGGTGGAGTAGTGGGCGGAATTTCATATGTTATATCGGATATAGTAGGAACACTTTTTACTGGAATGTCTCCGTTTTTTCCAATAACTATCTGCAAATTTTTAATGGGTGTAATCTTTGGCATCTTCTTTCACAAGGGAAATAAAAGTATTAAAAATATTGTTTTTTGTGCAATTACAATAGGGGTTATTATAGACCTTATTCTTATGCCATTTGCACTTTTGCCTATTTCAGGGAGCAAAACTTTTTTTGGGATAATGGCGGCAAGAGGTGTGGCAACGGCACTTAACACACCTATCAGAATTGCTTCATTATATATAACATTTAAATATTTAAAAATTGATAATTTGAAGGGAAGATAAGCTCTTGAATAAATTCACCGAATATGCAAACAGCTTTCAAAAGGTTGCGAGGCTGAGACTTGAAAGTATAGAAAAGCTTATGAGTTTTCTTGGAAACCCTCAGGATGCTCTTAAGTTTATCCATGTTGCAGGAACAAACGGAAAAGGCTCTGTGTGTGCTTTTCTTGAAAGCATACTGATAGATGCAGGCTTTAAAACAGGTAAATATATATCTCCAAATCTTATCAGAGTTAATGAAAGAATTTCTGTTAATAAAAAAGAAATATCTGACGCTGATTTGGAAAAGGTTATGGAAAAGGTTAGAGCGGCATCGGATAAAACAAAAGAGGCTTTAGGAGAGGCCCCCACTCAGTTTGAGCTTTGGACTGCGGCAGCTTTTTTATATTTTTATGAAAAGAAGACTGATATTGTTGTCCTTGAAACGGGTCTTGGTGGTGAGCGGGATGCAACAAACATTGTTAAAAACACTATTTGCTCTGTTATAACAGGCATCGCTCTTGACCATACAGATTATCTTGGAAATAGCATAGTTGATATTGCAAGGGCAAAAGCAGGGATTATAAAACCCGGCGGTGTAACGGTTTATATGCCGTCATCTTCTGATGCTGATAAAGTTATAAGAGAAAAAGTAGAAAAAGAAAAGAACAGATTTATAGTTCCAGGAGCGTGTATTATAAAGGGAAAGGATTTTGCATCCGAAATTTTTGATTATGATAATATGAAAAATATCAAATGCGGACTTTCAGGGGTCTATCAGCCGAAAAATGCATCCCTTGCAATAGAGACTGCAAAACTTCTTGGAATTGAAGAAAGGCATATAAAGTCAGGAATTGAAAAGGCGAAAAATCCTGCAAGATTTGAAGTTGTTTCAATAAAACCTCTTGTTATTTTTGACGGAGCTCATAATGGGAATGGTGTTCAGGCTCTTGTCGATAGCCTTAACAGATATTTTGGAGGAAAGAAAATAAATTTTGTAACGGCGGTAATGGCGGATAAGGATTTGAAAAACGAAATCAGTATTTTAAAGGAGCAGGGTTTTGCAGGTTCAAAGTTCTATACGGTTATGGTGGAAAATAATCCCCGTGCAATGAGCGGAGAGGAATTATCCCGTCTTTATGTGGAAAACGGTATTTCTGCAACGCCTTGTAAAAGTATAAAAGATGCACTTTTAAAGGCGAAAAAGGACTGCGATATGGTAGTTGTTTTTGGCTCTCTCTATTTATATAAAGATTATATGGAAGAATTAAATTAAGGGTAATTTTAGATTACCCTTAATTTTTTTATCCAAAAGAGGGGGGAATATAATGCTTTGGTTTATAAATAATGACTAAAAATAGAAAAAATATGAATAATTATGCAAAAACTATTGCAATTTTCTTGAAAATATGGTTTAATATCTGTATAAATATACAAACTACGAGGAGACAAAGTTGATGTTTAAGGTTTTTATTGACGGAAGTGCTGGAACAACGGGGCTTAGAATTTATGAAAGATTAAGTGAAAGAGAAGATATAGAGCTTATAAAAATAAGCGATGAAGATAGAAAAAATTTAGATGTGAGAAAGGATGCAATTGAGAGTGCGGATGCGGCGTTTTTGTGTCTGCCCGACAGTGCGGCAAAAGAAATTGTTGAGGCACTTGGGGACTCTAAGACAAAAATTCTTGACACATCAACTGCACACAGAACAAACCCTGTATGGGCTTATGGGTTTCCTGAACTTTCTGAAAGTCACAGAGAAAGCATAATAGACTCTAAGAGAACTGCAGTTCCGGGATGTCACGCAAGCGGTTTTATATCACTTGTTTACCCGCTTGTTGAGGCGGGAATATTGCCAAAGGATTATCCGGTTGCAGCTAATTCTTTAACAGGCTATTCAGGGGGCGGCAAAAAAATGATAGCCGAATATGAAGCGGACGTGCGACCTGATGAGTTTCTGAGTCCAAGACAGTATGGACTATCACAGATGCACAAGCATCTTCCTGAAATGACAAAGGTTTGTTCACTGAAGTTTGAACCTTGTTTTTCTCCTATAGTTGGAGATTTTTACAGCGGTATGACGGTAACAGTTCCGCTTTTTTCAAGACTTCTTTCAAAAAAAGTAAACCTTAAAGATATATATGATGTATTCTGTGAACATTATGATAATAAAGGTGTTGTAAAGGTTATGCCTTTCGGTACAGAAGGATTTTTGGGAACAAATAATCTTAAATTCAATGACGGAATGGAAATTTTCGTAAGCGGAAATGATGAAAGAATATTGCTTGCATCAAGATTTGATAATCTTGGGAAAGGAAGCTCAGGAGCAGCAGTTCAGTGTCTTAACCTGATGCTTGGAACTGATGAGACAAAAGGACTTGTATTGTAGGAGGAGAAAAAATGAGTTTTGAAATAATAAATGGCGGTGTTTGTGCACCAAAAGGATATATGGCGGGCGGTGTTCATGCCGGCATAAGAAAAAACAAGGAGAAGAAAGACCTTGCACTTATATTCAGCGAGAAAAAGGCTATTGCAGCAAGCTGCTATACGCAGAATCTGGTTAAGGGTGCACCCCTCGTTGTAACAAAGAAAAATATTGAAGATGGTTTCGCTCAGGCAATTATTTGTAATAGCGGAAATGCGAACACTTGCAATGCAAACGGAATAGAAATTGCAGAGGGAATGTGTGAACTTACGGCAAAGACTATGGGTATAGATAAAACTGATGTCATAGTTGCATCAACAGGTGTTATAGGTCAGCCTCTTTCGATTGAGCCAATTGAAAATGCTATGGATGCTTTGAAAGCATCTTTAAGCTATGACGGGAGCTTAGCTGCTGCAGAAGGCATAATGACAACTGATGTTAAGGTTAAGGAGATTGCTGTTAAGTTTGAAATTGGCGGAAAGGAAGTTAAAATCGGCGGAATTGCCAAGGGTTCAGGTATGATTCATCCCAATATGGCAACAATGCTTGTTTTTATAACCTCTGACTGTGCTATTACAAAAGAAATGCTTTCTTTAGCTCTCAGTAATGATATTAAGGATTCTTTTAATATGATAAGTGTTGATGGAGATACATCAACAAATGATATGGTAAGTGTTCTTGCAAACGGGATGGCAGAAAATCCTGTTATAGAAAAAGAGGGAGAAGCTTATGATAAATTCTGCAATGCACTTTCTATGGTAACAACAACACTTTGCAAGAGCATTGCAAAAGATGGTGAGGGAGCAACAAAGCTTCTTGAATGTAACGTGTGTGGCGGAAAAGATACAGAAAATGCAAAGCTTATTGCAAAAAGCGTTGTTTGTTCTTCACTTTTAAAGGCGGCAATGTTCGGAAAAGATGCAAACTGGGGCAGAATTCTTTGTGCTATTGGTTATAGCGGTGCAGAATGTGATGTTGAAAAGGTTATGGTTTTCCTAGAATCCGTAAACGGAAGCATAAAGGTTTGTCAAAATGGAACAGGGGTTGATTTTGATGAAGATAAGGCACTCAAAATATTAACACCCGATGAAATAAAAATAAACATAACATTAGGTGATGGTAATGGAAAGGCGACTGCATGGGGATGCGACCTTACCTATGATTATGTTAAAATAAACGGAGATTACAGAACCTAAGGAGACCAACTATGATTTGTCAATAGAAAAATGAAAACTTTTTAATAAAATTTATATAGCTAAAAAAGTGTATAGCAAACAAAGCATTGTTAAAAATGCTTTTGAAAATTGAATATAGGTAAGGTAAGACTTAGGCTA
>JAZSOT010000085.1:0-1808 GCA_045537065.1 Clostridia bacterium
CTCCCGAAAAATATCCCCGTCTTCAGGGAAAAATACAGAAAAAACCGTTGTAATATATAAATTTCAAACAGGCTTTAGAAAATGTTTTTCATTTTCTAAAGCCTCAGACTGTCGAAGAACCCGACTTTGCATCAAGCAAAAATCGGGTTCTTCTTCATATTTATGATATTTACAATAAAAACAAGTGATTTGGAAGGTGTATTATTGGCCTTCCATTTCCATTTTGCAAGCTTTTTTAAATTCATAGTTGCAAACTTAAGCCTTACCCAGTTGGTTACCTGTGCAAGACCTGTATATGGAGTGTATCTCATTGCGTGTTTTTCTTTGGCATCAGCAAATACTCTCTCAATTTTTTCTTTTCTCAATTTATATAGGTCAGCATATTTTGGTGTATATCGAATATCCTCTGCAAGTTCTATATAATCTGACCATATGTGCTTGGTTACTGTCTTTATACAATCCTTTGATACTGTGCATAAATGTCTTGTGGGACAATTTTTACATATTTCAGGATTACTTTTGTATTCCCTGTAACCATCACGGTTTGTTGTTCTGTAATCTAACACTTGATATTCAGGACAGATAATACAATCATAATATTCGTCATATACATATTTCCACCATTCGTGACCGCCTTTCTTTGTCATAGGTCTTTTGTATGCTGTGGATAAAACTCTACCATCATCAAATATTTTTTTACAAATATGAGGTGTTTTGTATGCACTGTCTGCTACTATTGTTTCTATTTCGGGAAAGGTTTCTACAAGTTTATCATATACATCGTCAAATGCAACGCTATCGTGAACATTGCCGGGGGTTACTACTGCTTCAAGAACAAAACCATTTTTATCGCAAGCTGTATGAGCTTCGTACGCAAATTGTCTTTGGTGTTCACCTTTTACAAACAGTCCGCTTTCAGGGTCAGTTGTGCTTTGAGTGATTTTCTTTGTTTTAGCTGCTTTTTCTGCTTTCTTGCGATTTTTCAACTTCTTTTTTGAGAGATTATTTCCCTTCTTTTTGTTTGATTTTGTGCTATTGTCGTCAAATGGTTTCTTGCCGTGTTCTTCCCTGTCGTTGTTGATTTCTTCCAATAGTTCATCTGCATATCTTTTAGCTGCAACAGGAACTTCAATTTCAATTTTCTTTTTAGTGTTGGCGTTTGCCTTTATATGTGTTCCGTCTATGAATACTGCTTCAGGTTTTAAATATCCGGCTTGTGCAGCTTCTGATAATATCCATGCAAATATTTTATCTATTGTATCTGCATTAAATCTATGACGGAAATTGTAGCTGATTGTGGAAAAGTGAGGTGTTTCATCTGTCAATCCATACCCTAAAAACCAACGATATGCAATATTCAAAGATACCTCATCAGCAGTTCTACGTAAAGATGGCAATCCATACAAATGCTGAATTAAAACCATTTTAAAAAGAACAACGGGGTCAATACTTGGTCGTCCATTATCTTCACAATACAGCTCCTCAACAAACTCATATATTTTAGAAAAATCAACCGCTTCACTTATTTGCCTTAACAAATGGTCGTGCGGTACCAAGTCTTCTATACTTATCATTTCGATTTGATATCTGTTTTCATAACCTTTCTGCATCATAATACTTCACCCAAAAATATTATACCATAAAACGAAGAAAAAGCCCAGACTTTTCTGGACTTTTTCGACAGTCTGTAATGTGTAAATAAAAAAAGACCATACGGTCTTTTTTTATTTACACATTTTTCTTCTTTCTTTTCTTAAAAGTGCTGCTTCATATTCTTCTTTTTCTTCTTTTGTTTCAACGATAAGCTT
>JAZSOT010000019.1:0-4455 GCA_045537065.1 Clostridia bacterium
CAACACCTATCCAACCAAAGGCTGCGAAAAATGCCGCCGCCGCTTTTGTAACCGCTGCTGCAATAGCCTTGCCAATAGCGGCTACTGCTTTTGCGGTTTTTATCGCAACCGCCTTTGCAACTTGTGCCGCTTTAAGTCGGAGGCCAAGCGGTCTTAGGAAGACAAGAAATCTACTCAACTCCTTGGCTCACAGAACGACATGGCTACGATCCGACTTGCCGCTTTTGTAACCGCTGCTGCAATAGCCTTGCCAATAGCGGCTACTGCTTTTGCGGTTTTTATCGCAACCGCCTTTGCAACTTGTGCCGCTTTTATAGCTGCTTGTCTTGCTCTTTTTGCTGCTTCTTTTGCGGCTTTTTTTGTTACTTCTTTTTGAGTCTTTACAACTTTCTTGGTTGCTTTCGTTGCTTTTTTCTTTGCAGTTTTTGTGGTATAGGAGCTACCACTTTTAACAACGGATTTTGATTGTCCTACAACATTATCACGGGTTTTCAAAGCCTTTTTTGAATTTGCCGTGCTTCGTTTAACTGAGCTTGAGGATTGCTTTGATTTCGGAGTGTTGTTGTATGGAGATTTTATCGGTTCAGGTTTTGATTCTCTCAAAGATTGCATATAGCTTTCTTTTGTTTTAACCATTGATTTACCTGAACTTTTTTCTGCCGTATCCGTTTTAACTGCCGTATCTGTTTTGACATCTGAAGGTTTTTCCTTTGGGGCATTTAGTTCAGAAGTTTTGGAATGTGTATCATTTTTTAGTGCTTCTGAACCGCTTTCTTCAGCTTGTCTTTTTTGATATTCGGCTTTTGTTTTAAGCTTTTTAGAAACATATTCTCTCCGGGCATCTTTAGGTGTTATAGCAGAGTCAGATGAAGAAGAAGGAGCCTTTAACGGCTCCTTACCCTTAACACCTTTTGTTGCATCTTCAGATGTATGTTGTTTTATATAGTTTTCCTTTGTCTTAACACCGTGAGAAGATGTTTCGCTTTGTGATTTCAAATATTCCTCTTTGGTCTTGACAGTTGCTTTCTCCTGAGCCTTGCTTTTGGCTTGCTCTACGGCTCTTTCATTTCCCGAAGGTTGTTCGTTGGCATTATAGTTTTCCTTCGTTTTAGGGGCGTTTTCATCCGTTTTAGGCTCATTCTCAACCGTCTTTGGTTCTTTGTCAGGAGTTTCAGGTTCTTCCGGTGTAGGTTCCTGATTTTCGGGTGTTTCATTTTCCCGTGTCTTAACCTTTTGTATTTGTTCTTTGACTTTGTTTTGCGTAAAAGTCTTGCCCTTATGATAAACTGTATCGGCAGTTGTGTAAGCAGCACTTTCAACTCGTTCTGAAGCTTCTGTGTCTGCTTTTTGAGGTTCGGAATATCCTTGTTCTGTTCCGAGCTTTGATTCAACTGCTTTTTTTACAAGTGTATCCTTCATCACGGCTTTTGCATCTTTAACAGTATTTGCAACTGTTTCTTTGCTTTTTATTGCAACTTTTGGAGCTTTATTTACGGATTTAGGAGAAGATGTTGGTTTTGTTTTTATATCTTTCTCACTCAAGGGTTATCACCTCGTTTTAATAAATTTGTATTTTCGGTTTATGTTCCATAAGTTTTTTATCACAATCCAAGACTAAATCATCAATGGTTTTGTGTTTTTTAGGATTGAAAGAGGAATAACCAAGGTTTACTGAGAAAGGATACAATCTATCTCGGTTTTCAAAGCTTAACAGGTCCTTAAACTCTGATACATAAGAAAAGATTTCTCTTTCTGCGATGCACACAAAATAATACCCACCGAGCTGATAAATATCAGCTTTTTTTCCAATAGTTCTTGTAAGTGTATTTGCCATAGCTTTTACAACATCATCACCGACCATTTTTCCGGCAATATCATCTATTGTAAAAAGGTCATCAATCTCCGCAACTACAACCATAATATTATCAAGCCTTGCTGTACTTCTGCGTAATTTCGCAAGTCTTTCCTCGTATGCTGCACGATTATAAAGTCCCGTCATTGCATCTGTATATGCAAGTTTAAAAAGTTTTTCAGATTCTTTGTTTCTCATATTTACCTCCATAAATTTTAGGGCGAAGCTGAAGCTTCGCCCGTATTTAATATTAACCCTCGCCGGGTTTGGTGCTCATCAGCTTATACAGTTCTGTATCCGTTGGGAAATCATTCACGAACGGAACTATCGAACCACCAACTTTTATTAACCCTCTGCCGGCTCCTGCGTTGGTAATGTAGCTCATCTGTGTATCAGAAATATTGAGAAGGTCTGCAAGGTCTTTTCTGTCCGATGGCGATTGATTAAGCATCAGCAGAAATTCACTATTTGAAAGCATACCTCTTGCAGTTTCATTAAGCAGACAATCGGATATGTTCTGTGTAATACCCGTCAAAAGTCCACCGTATTTTCTGAAACGCTTCCAAGCCTTTAATAAGAAGTCTGCACTATATGGGTTCTTAAAGAACAAGTGAGCTTCATCAATGTAAACTCTTGTATAAATACCTCGTTTTCGGTTCTCAATTACTCGGTTCATTATGTTATCGAGCATAATGAGAAGTCCAACTGCTTTCATCTGTTCGCCAAGCTCCAAGATGTCATAAGATATAATTCTCTTATCAACATCAACATTACTCGGATATGCGAAAGCATCAAGGCTACCCGTTGTAAACATTTCAAGGCAAAGTGCAAGGTCATGTGCTTCAGACTCAGGCTGATTTAACAGCTCGTCACGAAGGTCAACCAATGTGGGTATCTTATTGGTTCTGCCATTCATATAGTCGGCATAAACCCTGATACAACAACGGTCAATGATTGATTTGTCCTTTGCACCGACACCACCGCCCATACGGGAATTACCGCTTTTTAAGAGTTCATCAAAGATAGAAATAAGAAGCTCCGATTTCATTGATACGGGGTTTTCTCCATCAACATCTTTTGTAATTGCCATAGCGTTGATATGATTAACCGATGACGGAGATAGCTGAATACTTTCACCACCAAGATTTTGAATAAGAGGTGCATATTCTCGTTCCGGATCAATAACGATAATATCGTCTTTGGTAAATATCGCTGCAAGGGCAATCTCAAGCTTTGATGCAAAGGATTTACCCGAACCTGACACACCGATAACAAATCCGTTTCCGTTAAGGAGCAGTTTTCGGTTACACATCAAGAGGTTATGGGATATTGCGTTAATTCCGTAATATAATCCGCCCGGATCAATAATCTCTTGTGTTTTATACGGCATCAATACTGCCGTGCTTTCGGTTGTAAGAGTTCTGACCGCCTTAATCTTCATAAGTCCATACGGGAGAACTGTATTAAACCCATCCTCTTGCTGATACCTGAGTATTGCAAAGTTGCAAAGGTGCTTTCTGCCGATAGAGAGAAGTGTTTCCGTATCATTGTTAAGCTCATCAAGAGAATCTGCCACATGAACGAGAGTGACGGTTACAAACATCATTCTTTGGTCACGAGTAGTTAAGTCATCTAAGAACTCTTTGATTTCTTTTCGCATCTGTTCCATTTCATACGGAATGTTTGCAGAAAAGTTGTTATTCATATTCTGTTTTTGTTGCCATTTGGTGATGTCAGTTTCAATAGCAAGGAGCTTTTTCTGAACCTGCTTAACTGCATCATCTGTTGCGATTGGCTGAATGTCAACAGACAACATCATACTGCGTGAAAAATCCGTCAGTTCTGAAAGCATACTGTCTTTCAAAAATGACGGATATTCTTTTAAGAATATAACTCTTGCAAACTTTTCTCCCATACGAATATGGTCGCTTTTGAACTCGATACTGTCCGGGCAAATCTTATCTTTGAAATGCTTGCCTTTAGCAATAGCTTTCTTCATATCAAACTCAAATTCGCCCGCATCACCATTACGAAAGAAATCATAAAAAATACGAAGCCTTTCTTTGTATCCAAGCTCCGTAGTTTTAGAAGATAATTTCGCATAGTCCGCAGTCAAGTCATTACCAACACGGGTAAAAAATGTTCTTGATTCTTCGACATTCTTTTTCTCGGAAGATATAGTAATAAACTTATCGTGAACTATGTTGTTACTGTCTGCCATTTTATCGCTGAAAATCTCAGCAAGCTCGTTTGCATACACACTACAATTTTCTTCATCATTAGGTGTTACAAGGTTTGATAAAACCTCTTTACTTAACTGTCTATTAAACACACTTATCTTTGCCATTGCATCAGTGGGCAGACCGTTAATAAGTGCAGAATGAGCAAGAAACATAGAGAGTTGGTCATCATCCGAAGCTACGGCATAATTTATATCAGAAAATCTCCATGTTTTAGAATAAGTGTGTCCGCATTTGAAGATTCCGTCCTTATACAATCTGTCAATCGGTATTGATTGCTGAACTGTTTTCGGGATTCTTCTTTTTTCCTTTTTTGGTTTTTTCTTTCCGAACAGAAACATCTTTTAATACCTCCTTGTAAGC
>JAZSOT010000008.1:0-1689 GCA_045537065.1 Clostridia bacterium
TGTTGCTATCGTGGAAGGTTTGTAGCTTTCGAAGTTAAAACAGCCAAAGGTAAAACAACTGCTCTGCAGGATATAAACATCCGTAAGATTAACGAAGCAGAAGGTACTGCCTGTGTTGTAAGAAGCGTAGATGATGTTAAAAATATACTTAAAAGGTTGGTGGAAGAAAATGAAAACGGGATACAGAGCATTAGCTAATGCCATAGTCTTACAAGCTGTAAGGGATTACAGAAACGCCAAAGGAAGCAGAGAAAAAGCTCAGCTTATCCGTTTCTTCCGCTTCCCTTGGTTTAAAAGACTCACAGACATAGACAGTGAATATTTAATACATAGACTTAAATCTGAGGAGGTAAAAAAACATGACAGCTAAAGAATATTTAAGTAAAGCGTATCGCATAGACCAAAGAATAAACTCAAAACTTGAACAGGTTTCATCTCTTAGGTCACTTGCTACAAAAGCAACCTCTACCCTATCTGATATGCCAAAAGGATGCAGAAACGTTCATTCAAAAGAAAATATCATTGTAAAGATTATAGATTTGGAAGAAACAATCAACAGCGACATCGACTCACTCGTTGACCTAAAGGCTGAAATGGTAAATGTCATAAAAGCAATACCAAATGTAGAACAACAGATGATTCTTGAGTTACGTTACCTCTGTTTTATGTCTTGGGAAGAAATCGCAATCAACTTACATTTCAGTATTGATAACGTATTTAAACTACATAAAAAAGCATTAAATTCTGTACAAGTTCCTGAGCATTACAGTAAAATCCATAGAATTACAGTTTAACAATATGGTATTATTATACTTGGAAGAACAGAATAAATAATGTACCAAACTTACAATAGAAACATGAATTTTTAATCATTACAGTAAATTCCATAGAATTACAGTTTGGTACTATGATATTATTATACTGAGAGAATATACAAGATTCTTTTTTTTACTCCTTCTAAAAAAATTGAGGTGATTCAGGTGCCGATGAAACCCTTAAAACCTTGTCGGCATCCCGGATGCCCCAACTTAACAGATGAGAGATATTGCTTGCAGCACTCTCCACTCTACCAAAGAGCCTCAGCTCACAAGCGCGGATACACAAGCAAGTGGCAAAGAAGGTCAAAGCAATTTTTAAAGAAGCACCCGCTGTGTGTCAGTTGCAAACAAAACGGAAAGCTTACCCCAGCAACAGTGGTTGACCACATCGTTCCGCACCGAGGTGACGAAGAGCTTATGTGGAGCGAGAGCAACTGGCAAGCTCTATGTAAGAGTTGCCATGATAGGAAAACAGGAAAACATGATAAAACACCCACATATTCATATAATTTCTGACGGCCCAGGGGGGTCTGAATCTCTACAGCGAAGCCTCCAAAAGACCGCCGCCCTCTTTTACGCGAATTTTCGCAAAAATAGCATAGGGGGGGATAGCAAAAAATTATGAAAAGCCTTACGTATTCTACGTTTGAAGGCTTTTTTTATTGCCAAAAAGTATAACAGAAAAAACATATACAAAACACCGAAAAGTCAGTAATAATGCGGTTTTACAGAGTTTTAATTAACTTTATTACAGATAGAAGAAAAAACAGAAAAACCTTCTGAAGAGAAAACAGAGGAAAATCCTAACGAAGAAAATAAAGAATAATAAAAAGACCGATAAGCGAAAATTCTTATCGGTCTTAATTTTATG
>JAZSOT010000087.1:0-44411 GCA_045537065.1 Clostridia bacterium
TAGCTCAATTTTGAATACTAACGTTTTTGTAAAGTTCGTTTGAACTTTTGGAATTGACAAGGTCCTAAAACCTTGTGCAATTGTCGTAATAGTACATCTCGTACTTATTACCGCTTTTCACTGTGTACTTTTCAAACATCATACCGAAAATCTTCGATTTTCGGTGAACCTTTTTCAAGGCACCGCTCTTTGCGGATTTAACTTAGCTCAACGAAGTGAGCTTTAGTATTATATCATATTGCCATCTCTTTGTCAAGAACTTTTTTTAATTTTTTTAAAAATTTTCTTGTCCTTCAAGCGACAACTTTGACATTATAACACACACTTTCTAACTTGTCAACACTTTTTTCAAATTTTTTAAAAAATTTTTTAAACCCTTGAAAAAGGCTTATATATTTGGTAAAATGATAAGGTGATTTTTAAAAATAACTACATTATATATAGGTGGTCATATGAAGTCTTGTAAAATAGGAAATATAATTTTAGGAGAAAACTCTCCCATTGCCATTCAGTCTATGACAAATATTCCTGCATCGGATACTTTTAATGTTATTAATCAAATAAACGAGCTTGAAAAAGCAGGGTGTGATATTGTGAGAATTGCAGTTCCTGACGAAGAGTGTGCAAAAAATATCGAAATCATTAAAGAGAAAACATCCATTCCCATTGTTGCGGATATTCATTTTGACTATCGCCTTGCTCTTATGTGCATAGAGCGGGGCATTGACAAGGTGAGAATTAATCCCGGAAACATTGGGCCTGAAGAAAACACTAAAAGGGTGGCACTTTTAGCAAGAGAAAAAAACATTCCTATAAGAATAGGCATAAACGGAGGCTCTCTTGAAAAAAGTCTTCTTGAAAAATATGGCTCGGCAACTCCTGAGGCCATGGTGGAAAGTGCCTTAAATCAAATTAAGGTGCTTAACAAATATGATTTTGACAATATTGTTATATCCCTTAAATCATCAAGCGTTAAAAAGACTATTGAGGCATATCGTCTTGCACATAAAACCTTTGACTATCCTCTGCATCTTGGCGTTACAGAGGCAGGAACTTATACAGGCGGACTTGTTAAGTCATCTATCGGCATAGGCTCTCTTCTTTGCGACGGAATAGGAGACACCATAAGAGTTTCTCTTACAGACTCACCCGTTAAGGAAGTTTATGCGGCAAAGGAAATCTTAAACGCTATCGGTTTGGGAGGACCTCACATTGAGGTTGTTTCCTGCCCAACCTGCGGAAGAACAAAAATTAATCTTATTGATATAGCAGAAAAAGTGTCTGTCGCCACAAAAGACATAAAAAAATCCCTTAAAGTTGCAGTTATGGGATGCATAGTTAACGGTCCCGGAGAGGCAAAGGATGCCGACATCGGTATTGCCGGCGGGGACGGATGTGCTGTTCTTTTTAAAAAAGGCGAAATTATCGGGAAATACAAAGAAGACGAAATCACTGCAAAACTACTTGAAGAGATACACACTATGAAAGGAAATGATTAAACTTGGCAGGTATCTTAGATATATTTGACAAGGTTACCGTTCTTGAAGACTTTGCAAAAGTTTTAGAAAAAACGGAAATACTTGATTTTAATGTTAACATTGATGAAAAAGCAGTTTCCGTTGACTTAAAAGCAACTCATCTTATAGACAAAACGGACCTTTATTCATACATTGAAAACACAAAGACCATTTACAATCTTGAAAAGCTTGATATAAATTTAAAATACGATGGATTACCCTTTACCGAGGAATATTATCAGGGGGTTTTATTTTCCCTGTTCAAAAAATGCGGCACCTGTAAGCCTTTTCTTTCAGGGAGCTACATAGAAACAGACGGCAATAACATTGTTATAAAAGGGGTTAGCTGCGGAAAGGGGATTTTGGAAGAAAAAAATTGTCTTCCTATTATAAGAAGTATTGTTTCATCCGAGCTTGGAGATGGCTACACCATAAGCTTTGATGACGAAAAGTTTGACGCTTTAGCATACCACGAAAAAAAGGACCAACGCATTAAAGAGATAGAAAAAGAGGCGGCAAAGGCCAGCTACAAAAAGGAAGAACCTGAGAATAAACCCGCTCCCGAAATCCTGACGGGACTTATTTACGGCTCCGAAATAAAGGAAGACCCCATAAATATTGCAGATGTTAAGCTTGGAATGGGCATATGCACCGTTCTTTGCGAAGTTCTTGAGATGGACTTCCGTGAAATCCAAAAAAATCAAAAGCCTGCATTTATCTCACTCAACCTTGATATAGCAGACAGCACCTGGGCAATAAGTGCAAACCTTTTCGGAAAGGTGGAAAAACTAAGACCTATTATCCCTTCAATAAAAGAGGGCGGAATGTATAAAATAAAGGGTGCTCTTGAAATTGACAACTATTCACAAAAAGAAATCTTCAAAATCTTATCTATTGAAACAGCCCCTTCAAAGCCGAAAAGATGCGACAACTCCGAGAAAAAGAGAGTTGAGCTTCATCTTCACACAAAAATGAGTGCAAAGGATGCAATTTCTTCTGCAACCGACCTTATAAAAAGAGCGGCAGATTGGGGACATCCTGCAATTGCAATTACCGACCACGGCGTTTGTCAGGCTTTTCCTGAGGCAAATTCTGTGGCGTCCAAAATCAACAAAGAAGAAGAGAAGATTAAAGTTTTATATGGAACAGAGGGTTATTTGTTAAATGACCTGCCCCTTGGAATGAACACATTCCCAAGAAGTTACAAGGACGAATGTTATGTTGTTTTTGACATAGAAACCACAGGACTTAATCCCGAAACAGAAAAAATTACCGAAATTGGTGCCTGCAAATATGTTTACGGAAAGGTTGTTGACACCTTTTCACAGCTTATTAATCCTGAAAAACCCATTCCACAGAACATAGTTGAGCTTACGGGCATTACTGACGAGATGGTTTTGGATAAGCCAACCATTGAGGAAGTGCTTCCGCAGTTTGTGGAGTTTTGCCGAAATTCCATTTTGGTTGCACACAATGCAAAGTTTGACACAAGCTTTATAGATTTCCAGACTAAAAAGCAGGGCATTGATTTTAAATACGAAAAGCTATGCACCCTTGAGCTTTCAAGAAGTCTTTTCCCTGAAGAAAAGGTTCACAAGCTTAACATTGTGGCAGACAGGCTTGGTGTTGTCTTAGAAAACCACCACAGAGCGGTTGACGATGCTAAGGCTTGCTGTGATATTTTGGTTAAGCTTATGGAAATCAAGGAGGAAAAAGAAAAACCCGTTTCCGACGAGTTTACCTGCGACACAAATCCAGAGCTTTTAAAAAATACTTATAATCACGTTATTATCCTTGCTAAAAATATGGTTGGGCTTAAAAATATGTATAAGCTTGTTTCAAAATCCAACCTGAATTATTTCTATAAAAGACCGAGAATGCCAAAAAGCATTATTGCAAAATTCAGGGAGGGGCTTATTATAGGCTCTGCCTGTGAGCAGGGAGAGGTTTACAGAGCAGTTTTAAACAAGCTCCCTCAAGACGAGCTTGAAAAAATTGCGTCCTTTTACGATTATCTTGAAATTCAGCCAACGGGAAACGATATGTTTATGGTGAGAAACGGAATCGTTGACTCGGAAGAAGACCTTAAAAATATTAACAGACAGATTGTTGCCCTTGGTGAAAAACTTGGAAAACCCGTTGTTGCCACCTGTGATGTTCACTTTATGGACCCTGAGGACGAGCTTTACCGCCGTGTTCTTCAGGGAGCACAGGGTTATGACGATGCGGATATGCAGGCTCCCCTTTATTTCAGAACAACAGAAGAAATGCTTGAGGAATTTTCCTACCTCGGAGAAGAAAAAGCATTTGAGGTTGTTGTTACCAACACAAATAAAATTGCGGATATGATAGAAAAAATTACGCCTGTCCGTTCAGGCTCTTATCCCCCCTCTATTGAAAACTGTGAAGAGGATTTATCCAAAATGTGCCACGATTTTGCACACAAGGTTTACGGAGAGACTCTTCCGAAAATCGTTCAGGAGAGAATGGACAGAGAGCTTAGCTGTATCCTTGGCTACGGCTTTGCGGTTATGTATATGATTGCCCACAAGCTGGTTAAAAAGTCCAACGAGGCAGGCTACTTAGTTGGCTCCAGAGGCTCTGTCGGCTCATCCTTTGCAGCTTTCCTTGCGGGAATAACAGAGGTTAATGCTCTTTGCCCTCACTATATATGCCCCGAATGCAAGCACAGTATTTTCTTTGAAAACGGCGAATACAACATTGGAATTGATATGCCCGACAAGGACTGTCCTCATTGCGGAAAAAGAATGAAAAAAGACGGCTTTAACATTCCTTTTGAAACCTTTCTTGGATTCAAGGGTGACAAGGTGCCCGATATTGACCTTAACTTTTCAGGCGAATATCAGGCAACCGCTCATAAATATGTTGGAGAGCTTTTTGGTGAGGACTATGTTTTCAAAGCAGGAACAATAGGCACAATTGCGGACAAAACCGCCATTGGCTTCTACGGAAGAAAATACTACGAAAAT
The DNA here is from genome assembly GCA_045537065.1 of Clostridia bacterium. Lineage (GTDB taxonomy): Bacteria > Bacillota > Clostridia > Monoglobales > Monoglobaceae > RGIG8709. The sequence goes on from JAZSOT010000087.1 coordinate 4,508, forward strand.
AAAGGCATCATTCCCACTCAGGCAGAGCTTAAAAGGGTTTCAAAGGGGCTTATTGATGTTAAAAACACAACGGGTCAGCACCCGGGCGGGGTTATTGTTTGTCCCAAGACATGGGATATTCACGATTTCTGCCCCGTTCAGCATCCTGCTGACAAAAAGGATTCGGGAATTATCACCACACACTTTGACTTCCATTCAATTCACGATAACTTACTTAAGCTTGATATACTTGGGCACGACGACCCATCTACCATAAGAATGCTTGAAGACTTAACAGGAGTTGATGCAAAGGAAATTCCACTTGATGACCCCGAAACAATGTCTATTTTCTCAAGCACGGATGCTCTTGGGATTACACCCGAGCAGATAAACAGCAAGGTGGGAACCTTTGGAGTTCCTGAGTTTGGAACATCCTTTACAAGACAGATGCTCCTTGACACCCTGCCAACCACCTTTTATGAGCTTGTTTTAATCGCGGGACTTTCCCACGGAACAGATGTTTGGCTTGGAAATGCTCAGGAGCTTATAAAAGCAGAGATTGCAACCCTTTCCGAGGTTGTGGCTGTCCGTGACGATATTATGACATATCTTATACATAAAGGACTTGACCCCAGTATGTCATTTAAGATTATGGAAATTGTCCGCAAGGGCGGTGCATCAAAGGGACTTCTTACAGACGATTACATTCAGGAAATGATTGCTCACAATGTTCCCGACTGGTATATCGACTCCTGTAAAAAGATTAAATATATGTTCCCCAAGGCTCACGCGGCGGCATATGTTATGATGGGATTCAGGGTTGCATATTTTAAGGTACACTATCCCATTGACTTTTACATTGCATACTACACAGTCCGTGCAGACCTTTTTGATGCTGCCATTATGGCACACGGTGACGAAAAGCTGAAAGAAGAAATGTTTAAGCTCGAGCAAAGGTCAAATGACTGGTCCGCAACCGAAAAAAGCGTTTACACCATTTGCGAGATTGTTCACGAAATGTATCAGCGAGGCATTGAATTTCTGCCCGTTGACATATATAAATCCCACGCTTTTAAATTCCAGAAGGTTGACGGAAAAATCCTTCTTCCAATAAATGCATTTCAGGGACTTGGCGATGCGGCGGCACAAAATATTATGGACGCAAGATGTGAGGGCGAATTTAAATCTATAGAAGATTTAAAAGTAAGAGCAAAGCTTTCCAAAACGGTTATTGAAACTTTAAAAGAAAACGGATGCTTAGACGGAATGAGCGACACAAGTCAGCTCACATTATTTTAATATAGGAGAGTAAACATATGACAATTGCTGAAAGAATAGCACAGGAGCTTGGAATAAACAAGTGGCAGGTGGATAACACCATTGCTTTAATAGATGAGGGAAACTCTATTCCCTTTATTTCACGTTATAGAAAAGAGGCAACGGGGTCACTTAACGACGAGGTGCTTCGTGCCTTTGACGAAAGACTTCAATATCTTCGCAATATGGAAGAGAGAAAACAGGATGTTCTCCGCATAATCGAAGAACAGGGTAAGCTTACTCCTGAAATTGAAGAGGCCATAAAAAACGCGGAAAAGCTTGCGGAAATCGAGGATATTTACCGTCCTTTCCGACCAAAACGCAGAACACGTGCCACCATTGCAAAAGAAAAAGGCCTGGAGCCTCTTGCAGAGATAATTTTTGCACAAGAGCTTAAAGAGGGAGATATTTTTTCAATTGCATCCGAATATATAAATGAAGAAAAAGAAGTTTTAACCCCCGAAGATGCAATCAGCGGGGCAAAGGACATTATTGCAGAGCAAATTTCGGATAATGCAGATTTCAGAAAGGCTATCCGCGAAAAAACCTTTAAAGACGGGGTTATCTCATCAAAGGCAACAGGGGAAGAGGACTCGGTTTACAGAAATTATTATGATTTTAAAGAGCCTGCCACAAAAGTTGCACCTCACAGAGTTCTTGCAATTGACCGCGGAGAGAAAGAGAAATTTCTTTCTGTTTCCATTGATATTGACGAAGAAATTATTTTAAACTACCTGTACAAAAAGACAGTTTCAAAGGAGCCTTCCATTACCTCCGAGTTTGTTAAAGAGGCGGCAGCTGATGCCTATAAGAGACTTATTGCCCCCTCCATTGACACGGAAATCAGAAATGAGCTGACAGCTGCCTCCCAGGAGCAGGCAATAAAGGTTTTCAAAGTTAATCTTAAAAATCTTCTTATGCAGCCACCTATCCGTGATATGGTTGTTCTGGGTCTTGACCCAGGTTACCGCACAGGATGTAAGCTTGGGGTTGTTGATGCAACGGGAAAGGTGCTTGACACAAATGTTATTTACATCACCCATTCAGAGCATCAAAAGGAAGAGGCAAAGAAAATTGTTAAAGGACTTATTGAAAAATACAACGTTAATCTTGTTTCCATAGGAAACGGAACTGCATCAAAGGAATCCGAAATCTTTATTTCAGAGCTTTTAAAGACTATGCCTGAAAGAGGCGTTAAATACATTATGACAAACGAGGCTGGGGCATCGGTTTATTCCGCATCAAAGCTTGCCGCCGAAGAATTTCCTGATTTTGATGTTACTCAAAGAAGCGCGGTTTCTATTGCAAGACGAGTTCAGGACCCTCTTGCAGAGCTTGTTAAAATCGAGCCGAAAGCTATCGGGGTTGGTCAGTATCAGCACGATATGAACCAAAAACACCTTGGAGAAACCTTAGGAGGGGTTGTTGAGGACTGTGTTAACAGTGTTGGTGTTGACCTGAACACTGCATCCGCTCCGCTACTTTCATACATTTCGGGCATAAATTCATCCATTGCAACAAACATTGTTAAATACCGTGAGGAAGAGGGAAAATTCACATCAAGAGCACAGCTTAAAAAAGTGCCGAAGCTTGGTCCAAAGGCATTTGAGCAGTGTGCGGGCTTTCTTAGAATTATTGACGGAAAGAATATCTTGGACAACACATCCGTTCATCCCGAGTCTTATCGAGCAGCAGAAAAGCTTCTTGAAATTACAGAATACACACTTTCTGATATTAAGGCAGGAAAGCTTTCGGGACTTTTGGAAAAAGTTAAGAAAATGAATGCTCAAAAAGTTGCAGAAGAGCTTGAAATCGGTGTTCCCACACTGTATGACATTATCGCTGAAATGCAAAAGCCGGGCAGAGACCCCCGTGAAAACATCGAACAGCCTCAGCTTCGCAGCGACGTATTAAGTATGGAAGATTTAAAGCCTGATATGATTCTCACAGGAACTGTCCGCAACGTTATTGACTTCGGTGTTTTTGTTGACATCGGTGTTCATCAGGACGGACTGGTTCACATTTCTCAGCTTTCCGATTCATTCGTTAAACATCCTATGGATGTTGTGGGTGTTGGGGATATTGTTCAAGTTAAGGTTTTAGAGGTTGACACACAGAAAAAAAGAATATCCCTCACAATGCGTGGTGTGTAGATAAAAATACAACAAAGCCTGCATATACATTCTTGTATATGCAGGCTTTTCCTTAAACCTTTTTATATCTTTGATTTCTGCTTTTGGGCTTATCAGGAATCGTCATTTGTATAAGACCGAGAGACAATGCCGGATGAATATAATGCCTTCTTACCGTCTCTTTAGATTTTAAATTAAGCAAATCCATAATAGCTGATAATGTATATGGCATATCATATTCCATTACATTAAGAAGTTTTTTTACATACTCCGAAATACATTCATCATAGTCATAAATCTTAGCTGACATTTCATCAAGAATATTATCTATCCTCTCTAACATAAACAAAATAAAGGTGTTTGATTTACCCTCAGTATGACATTTCGCAATTGCTTCATAATATTCCTCCTGAAATTTTTCAATCTGACTTTCAATTGGTATATATTCAAATACAGAATTCCATCTTGAAAGAAATGAATTATGCCATAGCCTTGCCATTCTTCCGTTTCCGTCCGAAAACGGATGTATAAACACAAATTCATAATGAAAAACTCCCGCCATAATAAGCGGATGTACCTCATCTTTACTTCGGCAAACCCAATCAAATAAATTGTCCATAAGCTCTGACACCATTTTTGCAGGGGGTGCCATAAATATACACTTATCGCCGCTGAAAACCCCTTCTTCTCCTTTACGGAATTCACCCGGGTTATCAACAAGAAATTTCGTCATTATTTCATGAAAACCTTTAAGCTCCTCAATGCTGTATGGATTAATATCAGAAAGCTTTTCATATGCAGCATATGCATTTTTTACTTCCTGAATTTCTTTTTGTTCACCTAAAACCATTTTCCCGTTAATAACATCCCTAACTTGACTCAAAGCAAGAGAGTTTGCCTCTATTTTCAAGGAAGAATGTATTGACTTAATACGATTATTCTTCCGTAAATGCGGTTTTGAACGCATATTGCTTGTAACACTTATTTTCCCCACTTTTTCGGATATACTCGAAACAAGAACAAGCATTTCATTCGTTATACTGAATGGCGGTGTATAATTCCCCACAAAAATCACCTCTCATAAGTATTATCTTGCGTATTATCTTAATTATACTATAATTTTTTATAAAAATCAATACAAAAAAGGCGGAACAAATGTCCACCTTTTTGTTATGCTTCATATATTATTTTTTCAAAGCTTTTTGTTACCACCTTTAAGAAAAACTCATCCTCTTTAAAGCCGTTTTCTTCGATTATATTCTTAACCGTAAGATAGGCAAGGTCGGGATAATTGTTTTCCTCGCTTAGGTGACCTATAAGCAGAGTTTTTGTTCCGCCCTTTAAAAGACTTACCGAAAGGTCCCCTGCATCCTTATTTGAAAGATGCCCAAGGTCACTTTTTATTCTTTGCTTGAGATAAAGACTATACTTCCCCATAAGAAGCATATTTTCATCGTGGTTTGCTTCAATAAGGGCAACATCCGCTCCCGTTACTGCACTGAGAAGTCTTTCGTCAACAGTCCCTGTGTCGGTGGCAACCGAAATTTTCTTATTCATAAAAGAAAAGTTATACCCAACGGGCTGAGCCGCATCGTGGCTTATAGGAAATGCCCTGACACGTATATCCCCCACCTGAAAGCTTTCATCAGGGCTGATAACCTTTATAAATTCATCAGCTATAGGGCTTACATTTTTATACATAGCTCTCCATGTGCCGCATGTTGCATATACGGGAATTTTATATTTTCGAACCAAAGCCCCCACCCCTTTTGTGTGGTCGGTGTGCTCGTGAGTTATAACAACTCCATTTATGTCCTGCGGGGTTTTTCCATATACTTTTAAGTGCTCCGTAAGCGCCTTAAGGGATATTCCAAGATCTACTAAAAGACAGGTTTTGCCCGCCTCTATAAGGTGGGAATTACCTTTGCTTCCGCTCTCCATCGGACAAATTGATATAGTCTCCATCTTAACCTATATACTCTTTGAATTTGTTGTATCTTCCTATTATCTCATAAGCACTGTCTGAAAGCTTGTTGCACTTAGTCCAGATAGCCTCGTGTCTCTTTTCAAGAGCTTTAACATCAGGAGCTGTAAATTCATCACCGTAATACTTAACTCCGATAGCATTTGCCGCCCCGATAACAACATCCATAAGAAATTCAAATTCAACCTTAACATCGCCGCCGTCTGCACAACCAAGCTCGCATTCTTCAAGCTGGCTTTTAAGTCTTTCCATATACCAGATAATATCAGAAAGTGCCTCGCAGGAGAGCTGGCCTCTCTTTAAGCCATCAGAATAAATATAGTTATAAAGCTGAGTTCCGTTCCATGTTGCTATGCTTTCAGGCTGTTCAAAGTGATAGTAATTGCCCATTTTATAAACAACATCCGCAATTGAACGCGCACCCTTATTTTCCATAACAAACTCGTCATAATAATCAAGAACTGCGTGAACAACTTCATTTCTGAAACTGCAGTTATCTTCGTTTCCACTTTCCGCAATTGACATATTATATCCTGAATTCCAAGAAAAGGCACCGCCAAAGGTGTAGGGAAGATATGAAAGGTACTTAAACTGGGTCGCTGACCACTCTGTTAAAAGGAAGCCTGCCACCTTATTAAATCTGCCAGCCTCAGCAGCCTCATAAATATTCTGAACCATAACATCAGTTTTACCTGAATATGTGCCCCAGCACTGTGTGCCCGGGGCAACATAAATATCCATTCCTGCATCACGGCATGCAAAGATATTTCTTTCAAAGGTGTGAGCAGGTTCATAGCCCCAGTCAACAAAGGTTATATCCTTTGGAAGCTTTTTCATTGCATCCGGGAACTTAACTGCATAATCACCCCAGAACATACACTTCTTATGATATTTTTCTTTTACATAGTTATTAACCTTTGTGATATATTCAGCAAGCAAATCCCCTTCACCAAAGGTTTTACAATACGCTTCTGTTACATCCTCACCAATTCCATATGGCTCGTCCATACCAATATGAACCATATCTGATGAAAAGTGAGGAATAAGGTCATCTAAAATTCTCTTTGCAAACTCAAATGTTTCAGAAAGAAGAGGATTAACAGTTGAAGACGGATTTCCGTCATTTCTCTTAATTCCAAGATGTTTAAATTCGTCTTGCTTTAAGAATTCTGCCATATGACCGAAAAGCTCCTGATTTGCAATAAGCTCAATATGACGCTCTTTGCAGTATGCATCAAGCTTTTTGATTTCTTCAACAGTTACATATGACATTCCCTTTAGGTATTTGCGGAAGCTGTCATATTCAAACACGAAGGTGTCGAAATAAAGCTGGAGCATATTATATTTTGTACCTGCTAATTCATCAACTAGCTTATATAATGTCTCAAGTTTTGGAAGAGAGTTCTGGTGAACAGCAAGCATAATTCCACGAACAGGAATATCAGGCTTATCCTGAATTTTCACACATTCGATTTCCTGATTTTTGATAATCTGTCTTAAGGTTGAAATTGCTCTGAATGCACCCTCGTCTGTTGAAGATATGATTTCAATTTCACTCTTTTTAATATTAAGCTCATATTCTTCTTTGTCAAGTAATGGATTATTTAAGAAAACAACATTTTCCTCTCCCGCATTTGCAGGAGCAATATCCATTTTAAAAGTTTTCCATGCAACAGAGAATTTTTCAAAAATATCCTTTGAAACTGTAAAGGTTTTACTTCCCTCGTATTTTCCTCTAAGACATATGGTGTGCTTGGGAATTGGTATAATGTTCATTTTTCTATCTCCTTTAGAATATGTTTGAACCCGAATATCTGCCACTTGAAAATCAGGCATAGAATTACTAGTTCATTTTCGGAAGACTTGCGGCCGCAACTGACTGTCCGACTCTTCTTGAGCTTTCATCAGGAATATGAAGTTTTATTTTCTTTGCAAGGAGCGGAAATTCTTTATCTAAAACTTCCTGTGCTCTCTCTAAGAGAATTGCTCCGCCTTCTCCTGATGTTACTCTTCCCATAATGAGAACGTGTTTTATATCATAAAATTCTGTATAGAATGCAATTGCATAGCCAAAGTATGCACCGATAGTATCATAAATTGCTCTTGCTCTTTCATCATTTTTCTCCATTAAGCCCTGAACAACCTTTAATTTTTCAGCAGGTGATAAGTTTTCATCAAGCTCAATACCCGCATATGGTGCAAGCTTTATAACACCGTCCTGAGAGAAATATTTAACACCGCAGCCATAGTCCCCTGACCATTCATCAACCATAGCATCAGGGTTTTTATCAACAGGAACAAATGCAAGCTCGTTAAGCCAGCCTGTTATATTACCCTCCGGATCAACATAACCGCCCGCCTCTGATGTGCCCATTGCAACGCCTAGAACTGAATTATCGTTTAAGTCCATAGCACCAGCAAGTGCTGTAACATCACCATCATTTGCTACTTCAATCGGGATATTTTCGCCGATTTCCTTTGCAACATCTATATACATATTTTTAACTTTTTTGTCGAAATCCTCTTCACTTACCTTTAAGAAAAGGGATGCAACCATTATACGATTGTCGATATAAACGCCTGCACTTGAAACACCGATAGCATCAACTCTCGGCATATGTGATGCCGCAGTTTTCATAGCCTCTAAAATGCCTTCATAGTGATAATTTGGGTCTTCATTGATTTTTGGGAACCACACAACCTCTTCTGAATAAACGCTTTCACCGTCGATAACTGCACTTACCTTTCTGTCACTGCCGCCGGCATCAAAACCTATTCTGCAGCCATCAAGGTGTCTGCCAACAGGAGATGCTGATGACTTATCCTTTGGAGCATCACTGAGTGAACATGAGACAACTTCAAATTTTTCTTCATAAACTTTTTCCATAAAGTGAACATCAAAATCACGAAGTCCGCCATATGAATAAGCTTCCTTTATTTTACCGGCAATAAGTTCACTGCCTGCAATATAAATCTTATATCCGCCTGCAACCCACAACAGGGCCTTTGCCATTCTTTCAATAAATTCAAAATTTTCTTCGTCGTGGCCTGTGCCGTCAGCGAAAACTCTTGTTTTATATGTAGTTGTGTAACCTTTGTTTCTTTCAATTGCAATAATTATATCCTGACCGTTTTCCTTTGTAGCCTCTTTCATTTCACGGCATACCACAGAAAGGGGACTAAATCCCGGGTCAAGTTTTGCCTTAACCTTTAAATTCATATTTTATCTCTCCTTTTTTGATTGTTTTTAAAACATTAAATTCTTCATCAAGTACAACAATATCCGCATCCTTGCCAACATCAAGCGAACCTTTTTTATCCTGAACACCGATAGTTGTTGCAGGGTTAAGTGATGCACAGTTCACACATTCCCAAAGAGGAATGGTTGAATTCTGATATACATTCCAAACACCCTTATTAAGCTTTAAAACGCTTCCTGAAACTGTTCCGTCCTCCAGACGGCACACAACGTCTCTGTAAATAATTTTCTGTCCGCCGAGAGTGTATTCTCCATAAGGAAGTCCTCCTGCAGGGAGACAGTCTGTTATAAAGCAAAGCTTTCTGCCCTTTAATTTATAAAGCATATCATAAAAACAAGGGAGAACGTGGAACCCATCTACAATAACTTCACAGCTCATATCTGAGTTAAGAGCCGCAGTAACCGCCCCCGGTGCACGGTGTGCAAGAGGAGACATTGCATTGAAAAGATGAGTTGCATGCCCAACGCCTGCCGCCACACTCATCATTGCAGTTTCATAATCTGTTGATGTGTGTCCCATAGAGATAACAACATCTGTGTCCCTTGTTATCTCTCTTATTGCCTCAAAATCATTTTCATCCTCTTCTGGAGCAAGAGTAATAGTTTTTATAATATCAGCATATTCCTTAACAAATTTTGCATCAGGCTTTAAGATATACTTTGCATCCTGAGCACCTTTTTTTGCCTCGCTGATAAATGGTCCCTCTGCGTGACAGCCAAGAATTTCACTGCCGTCCCAGTTTTTACTTTCTTCCTTCAAGGCTCTTAAAACCTCAAGGGCTTTCTTTATAACCTTCATATCAACAGTCATAGTTGTTGGAAGATAGCCTGTTACACCATTTTCAATAATGCCCTTTGAAATGGTTCTGATGCTTTCCTCCTCACCGTCGCAAACATCTTTTCCAAGATAACCGTGAATATGTATATCAATAAATCCGGGGGACACATATCCGCCCTTTACATCAATAACTTCCGCTTCCTGAGGAATGTTACTTTCCGGAATGATACCCTCAATAACATCCGAATACAAAAGCGCAAAACCTTCCACTATACGGTCCTTTAAAATAATTTTGCCGCCTTTAATCGCTTTCATTTTATCCACCTCTCTTAATATAGCAATCCTCGAATTTTTCCATTTTAATTGTACCACATTTTTTTCATATATACAATAGAAATTTTTTATTTTTTAACAAAAAAAGGGCTAAAATTTAGCCCTTTTTATTGTTAATTTATCTGCTTTTTTGCTTTCCGAATTTAAACGTCCACTTTGCATCGCCTTTTACATACATAAGAATAAAGCACAAAACAGTTGCACTTGTTGAAATATATATCAGCACTTTATAAAAGACTTTATATATCCAGTCGCAAATAATCACGGCAGTTTCTCCCCCTATAAAAAATGCAGCCATATATCCTATAAAACCAAGCGCCCCCACAAAAAGGCAAACGACAAGCAAAATTCCGATTATTGTTTCAAGCCATTTGGCTATTTTCTTCATCATACTTAATACTCCTCCTTATAGCCCTATAATCGGCAACCATCCAAGAAGAACGATAACCTCTAAGATATACTGAACCGCCACCCACCACAAATCATTTTTAATGGTTTTTGACGGGTCGGATTCTGCAATTGACATTCCCGCATACATTCCAAGAGCAAGGGGTGGAGTTATTCCGCACATAACACCGCAGAAACACGGAAGCATCGCCGCAACAAGCACAGGATCCGCTCCTTTTGCATAGAAAAGACCGATAAAGAGCGCTCCAAATATAGAAACAAGTGATGAGCCGGGAATTATCATTCCTGCAAAACAGGTTATAAGCGGAATAGCAAGCGAAAGACCAAGTCTGCCCATATTCATGCTCTCAAGATACGCGCTTAAATCGGCTGTTACATTTATATCGTTAAAAAGTGCACCTATCATATATCCAAAAAGACAGGTTCCAACCGTGTTTGCAATTCCTTTTGCACTTCCCCCAAGCATTTTTACAATATTTTTTGGAGAAACAACTTCCTTATCCTTAAAAAGCATTACAATAACCGCAAAGAATGCCGCAATCCCTGCAACGAAGAATAAAAGTGATGAGGAATAGCTTTTTGCCCCTGCTTTTCCAAGTCTCTCCACAAACACCGCACTTTCAGGAAAAGCTGTTACATTATTTAAGAAAAAGTCCACCATAAAGGGAAGAAGAATTATAACAGGCAGCAAAACCCCCTGCCAGTTGGAGCGAAAGGTTTCCTTTATGTTTGGAATTTTTTCCGGCTCTAAGGCTCTTATTTTATATACCTTGCAAAATACAAAAACAGTAATAATTCTGGCTAATACAAACCAAAGAGAACATCCCCAGCAAACAACCCAGAATGAGCCGATAGACATTTCATTCCCCATTCCGTTTGCCGCCCAGAATGTAGTCAATGCACCAAGAGCCGCAACAATATTTGCTGACGGAGGAATCATATTTCCAAGATAACTTGCATTACTTTCAACATTTGCCGCAAGAAAAGCGGGAAATCCTGATTCTTTCATTGCCTTGATTGTTATAACCCCTGTTGACATAACATTTCCTGGACCTGACCCTGAAAGTGCCCCCATAAACGCAGATGCAACCACCGCCGCATACCCTGCACCGCCGGGGATTTTCCCAAGAAGTCCTAAAATAAGGTTAACTGTTCCATCAATTATTTTTGTTTTTGTCATTATGGTTGACATTCCCATAAAAACAATCATTGAATAAAGAAGAGACGTTGAAAGTCCCTTTTCTATGTATCCCCAAAGACCGCCCCAGGTGTTCGTCAGTGCGACTATCACAAAAAAAGAAAGTCCCATAGACTCCCATATGGGTCTTTTGAAAACAATAAACCACACGCACACTACGAGCAGCATAACAAATAACAACGTTATTGATATTGGCATTTTTAATACCCCCCTTTTTCTCTTATTATATAACACTTTTTGTTATAACGCAACATAAATAAAGATTATAGCAAAACTGCTATAATCTTTACAAAATCTTTTTACATATATTAATCATATCAAGTTCTGATTTTCCAAGCTTTTCGTCTTTTCTGTAGAAAATGCAGATTTGTCTTTTAAAATTAAGCAAAGATGCGCCCTTTATTTCTTCGGGAATTTCTTCATAAAATACATTTTCATAAAGGCCATAGCCTTTCACATAAGATGGCACAAGAGAGATTCCAAGTCCTTCATTGGTTAGCGCAAGAGCAGATTCAATAGACTGCACCTCAATATATGCATCGTCTCTTCCCGACTCAAACAATATTTCTCTCAGCATATTTGAAATATTAAGACCTTTTTCTGTTAAAATAAACTCACATTCCGAAATAATTTTCTCTAAGGTTTCACCCTGATATTTTTTCGGAATTGCAAAAAGCACTGACTCCTCAAAAAGAGGGACACATTCAAAATTTTTCGTTCCGTCATATTTAAGTGAGATAATAAGGTCAAGCTTTCCATTCGCCAAATCGTTGTTAAGCCCTGATGTGTTTTTTTCTTTCACCACAAGCTTTGTGTCATTATTCAGCCTGTGAAACTCTGATACAAGCTTTGGCAAAACAAAATGAGCGCGGGTTGGACTTATGCCGATTTTCAAAGCTTTATCTTCCCCTGATTTCATCTGAGAAAAATCTCTTTCAAGCCGCATATAGGTTTGCAGAATTCTTTTTCCTGCGGCAATATACCTATCCCCTGCCTCGGTTGGCTTTAAGGGAAGCTTCCCTCTTTCAAAAAGCACCACCCCAAGCTTTTCTTCAAGTCTTGCAAGATATTTTGAAAGGGTTGGTTGCGCAATTTTAAGAGCCTTTGCCGCCTTCGAAACAGAGCCGTGCTTGCTTATTTCAATAACAAATTCAAACTCTCTGAGCTGAGTCATTATATATCACCTACAAATGTTTAACTCTTCCTAAATATGTATCAATAAGGGCTTTGTTATATTCTCCGCCGCCTTTTATGTTTCCGCTTCTGTATATGGGGGCATCCACATTTTCCTTTTCGCAATTTGACACCGCCTCCATTAAAACAGACTGCAAAATAAAGGTTCCTGCAATTGTGGAAACACTTCCCATCATTTTTTCTCCTACAGAAACCGTTGCATCACCGTGGGGAACGTGGCAATCAATAAACATATCTGCCGCCTCGAAAAGTCTTTTCCCTGATGAATGTCTTGATGTTTCATCCTTATAATCCATTGAAGTTATTGCAACTACCGAAACTCCCGCTCTTTTTGCACAAAGTGCCATTTCAACAGGCACGCCGTTTATTCCCGATGAGGAAATAACAAAAATGCAGTCCTTTTCGCATATATTATATCTTCTGAATATTTCAGGGGCAATTTCTTCGATTTTTTCCATATGGCTGCTTTTTGCCGCTCCGTTATGAAGCATCAGGTCAGTATCCAAAACCGCACTCACATTCGCAAGACCTCCTGCTCTGTAAAAGCTGTCAAGTCCAACAAGATGAGAGTGACCGCAACCAAACACATAGATTATACCATCATTTTTAATGACATCTTCTGCAATTTTTGCCGCCTTTTTTATTTTTTCTTCCTCGTGACTTTCAATTTTTGAAATCACATCAAAAATATTTTTTGAGTAGTCATTCAAAAGCATTTCCGTTCCCTCATATTTCTTAAATTTCTATCCAACAATTTTTTCTATATCAATTTTAACTTTTTCAAGAAGTGCCTCTGCCTTTTCCTTATCTTCTGCAGAAAGCATGCAATAAAGCTTGATTTTCGGTTCTGTTCCCGATGGGCGGACAATAAAGTTATTATCATCTTCAAGCTCCAAGTAAATAACATTTGACTTTGGAAGATGAATTTCTTCCTTTTCGCCTGTTTTCACATTCACTCTTTCGGACTTTTCATAGTCTCTTACAAAAAGAACTTCCTTTCCGCCAACCGCTTTTGGAGGATTTGCTCTTAAAGAATCCATAATCTCGCCGATTTTACTAAGACCCTCTGCCCCCTCTAAGGTTACGGAAACAACATTTTCAAGATAGTAACCGTATTTTTCATAAATGTTCATTAAAACATCATAAAGGCTCTGTCCCTTTTCCTGATAATAAAGAGCCATTTCCGCAATTAAAAGTCCTGCAACAACTGCATCCTTATCCCTTGCATAGGTTCCCTTTAAATAGCCATAGCTTTCTTCAAAGCCAAGGAGATAAGTTCCATAACCCGTCTCCTCCGCTTCCTTGATTTTTTCGCCGATAAACTTAAAGCCTGTTAAAACCTCTTTCATTTCAACCCCATAATGCTGACAAATTTTTGCCGCAAGATTGGTGGTTACAATGGTTTTAACCATAAATCCGTCCTTCGGAAGCTCTTCTCTTTCTTTAAGACTTGAAAGAATATATTCACAAAGAAGTATCCCCGCCTGATTTCCGGTTATGTTCACATATTCACCCTTTGAATCCTTAACTAAAATTCCGCAGCGGTCAGCATCAGGGTCGGTGCCAATTAAAAGATCAGCTCCGCACTTTTTGCCATATTCCATTGCAATAGTAAAGCCTTCTTTATTTTCAGGGTTTGGAGACTCAACCGTTGAAAAATTCCCGTCGGGCATTTCCTGTTCTTTTACAACAACTACGTTTTTAAAGCCTGCTCTTTCAAAGGCTTTGCGGAGCGGTTTGTTTCCTGAGCCGTGAAGAGGAGTGTAAACAAAAGTGATTTTATCCCCTTTTTCCTTTATAAGCTCAGGGTTTATAAGCTGAGCCAAAACATTCTTTATATATTCGTCTTCAACCTCTTCACCCATAATCTCGATTAAACCTTCCAGCTTTGCAGCTTCAAAGTCCATTCTTTTTACCCCTGTGAAGATGTCTGTTTTTTGAATTTCTTCAAAAACAACATCTGCAAGGTCAGGATTAAGCTGTGCTGCATCCGAGCCATAAACCTTATAACCGTTATATTTAGCGGGGTTATGGCTTGCAGTTATAACAATGCCCGCATCCGCATTTTTATATCTTACTGAAAATGAAAGCATAGGAACGGGCTTTAGCTCTTCAAAAATATAAGCCTTAATGCCGTTTGCCGCAAGAACTGAGGCTGCCTCCTTTGCAAATTCTTCGCTCATATTTCTTGAGTCGTATGCAATGGTAACGCACAAATCCTTTTTTTCGGGATTTGACATTTTCATCTGATTTGCAAGGCCCTGAGTTGCTCTTCCGACAACATATGTGTTCATTCTGTTTGTGCCAAGACCGATTATGCCTCTAAGACCTGCTGTTCCAAACTCAAGCTCTTTATAAAAGCTTTCCTTTATTTTCTTTTCATCATTCTTTATTTCTTCAAGCTCTTTTTTCTCTTCGTCTGTTACATTAAGAAGCCATTTTTCATATTCCTTTATAAAGTCCATAGTTTTATCCTCCATTTTATAAACGTCTAACTATAATTATATAATTTTTTTTCCTGAAATACAACCTTTTTTTAAACTTTTCTTAATTTGATATTGTTTTTTTTAAAATAATTTGCTAATATATATATAGATACTAAAAAAGAGGTGTTTTATTGTGATTGCAATTGGCTGTGACCACGGCGGTCTTAATCTTAAAAAAGCAATACTTAAATATTTAGAAGAGCTTTCTGTTCCCTGCAAGGATTTCGGAACATTTACGGAAGAAAGCTGTGATTATCCCGATATTGCAAAGATAGTTTCCGAAAGCATCTTATCCGGTGAGTGTGAAAAGGGAATTTTGGTTTGCGGAACGGGAATCGGAATGAGCATTGCCGCAAATAAAATAAAGGGCATCCGTGCAGCTCATGCGACCGACACCTTCAGTGCAAGAATGAGCAAGGAGCATAACAACGCCCACATTATCTGCCTTGGAGAAAGAATAACAGGCGCAGGCCTTGCGCTTGATATTGTGAAAGAATTTTTGAATGCGGAATTTTTAGGAAACAGACATCAAATAAGAGTTGACAAAATAATGAATTTAGAGAAATAAAAAAAGACTGCCTCGGCAGTCCTTTTTTCTAAGCCTTACGCTTCGTTGGGTTATAGCTTTGCAATATTGAAATGTTGTCGAGCGCTCTGCCTGTGCCAAGAGCAACGCAGCTTTCTGCATCCTCTGCAACAATTGTTCTTATTCCTGTTTCAAGCTGGATAAGTTTATCCATTCCATAGATAAGTGCTCCGCCACCGGTTAGAACAATTCCTCTTGCACTTATGTCACCGATTAATTCAGGCGGTGTTTTTTCAAGAACAGCCTTAACTGCATCAACAATTGCCTGTGCAGGCTCTGATAGTGCTTCCAGCATTTCGTTTGCACTGACGCTTATGGTCTTTGGAAGTCCTGAAACAAGGCTTCTTCCCCTTACCTCCATAACAGGGTTATCCTCTCTCTTAAACACGCAGCCGATTTTTATTTTTAAATCTTCTGCAGTTCTTTCGCCGATTAAGATATTATATTTCTTTCTGATAAATCTAACAATCGCCTCGTCAAATTTATCCCCTGCAATCTTAATTGATTCCGATGTTACAATACCGCCAAGGGAAATAACCGCAACGTCCGATGTTCCGCCGCCCATATCAACAATCATTGAACCATATGGCTGAGCAATATCAATACCCACACCAATAGCAGCAGCAAGAGGTTCTTCTATTAAATGCACCTTGCTTGCACCTGCCTGAATTCCCGCGTCAACAACAGCTCTTTCTTCAACCTCGGTTACACCGCTTGGAACACATATAATAACGCGAGGCTTGAAAATGCTTTTTTTGCAAGCCTTGCTTAAAAAATGCTTAATCATTCTTTCCGTTGTGTTATAATCTGAAATAACACCGTCACGCAAAGGGCGGATAGCAACAATATTTCCCGGAGTTCTGCCAAGCATCTTCTGGGCGTCCTCGCCCACAGCATAAAGCTTGTTGGTGTTTTTATCAACAGCAACAACAGATGGCTCCTTTGCCACAATGCCCTTGCCTTTTATATACACCAAAACAGAGGCAGTTCCCAAATCTATGCCTATATCCTGTCCAAACATATTAAAATTTCCTTTCTGAATGAACTTTTCTACTTTTTTCCACATACTCATCATCTTATACCATTTTTCCTTTTCTGTCAATATACAAAGTATATAAAAATCCCATTCTAAACCACTTCATAGAGGGTTTGGGCATCATCTTTCTTCACAGTTTCTTTTACATCTGTTACCTTAATTTTAAGGGTTTTGTTTCCAAATGTTATTTCAAGAATGTCCCCCACCTTAACATCATAGGAAGCTTTTACAACTCTTCCATTTGCCATAACTCTTCCGCCGTCGCAGGCTTCGTTTGCAACTGTTCTTCTTTTTATAAGGCGGGATACCTTCAAGTATTTATCAAGTCTCATATAATTCACCAATATTATAATAATGTTTTATTATTTCAAAAAAAAGTTTTTTTATTATCAAAACACAGCTTTGAGAGTGCCTGATTTCGGATAAAGTAAAAAAATAAAGGTCGCAATTTTTTGCGACCTTCGTAAAAACTAATCTTATTTGTTGATAAGAGCTTTGAATGCGCTACCTGCTTTGAAAGCCGGAACTTTAGCAGCAGCAATTTTCATTTCTGCACCTGTCTGAGGATTTCTGCCTGTTCTTGCAGCTCTTTCTCTAACTTCGAAACCACCGAAGCCAACGAGCTGAACCTTATCACCCTTAGCGAGTGCGCCTTCTACTGATGCGATGAAAGCGTTAAGAGCAGCTTCAGCATCCTTCTTTGAAAGATTTGCTTTTTCAGCCATAGCTGAGATTAATTCTTGCTTATTCATTTTTTTATCTCCTTTTTAATATATAAATAGAATTCATTAATTCCTATCTTATCAAGATATTTATATTCTACTACATAAATTAAATTTTTTCCACCATTTTTTTGCAATTTGTTACATTTTCGTTACTTTGCACAAAAAACGCAATATGATTTACATTATAACTACCGAAAAAAAAGCCTTAAAATAGGGGTTTTCGCAACTTACAACCACAAGGCCTAGTCCTGATTTGCCATCATTTCAAGAAACTCCTGATGAGAAATTATAACCTGTCTTGGCTTTGAGCCTTCAAAAGGACCGAGTATTCTTGCCTCCTCAAGCTGGTCGATAATTCTTGCCGCTCTTTGATATCCTATTTTATATCTTCGCTGGAGCATTGCAACCGAGCCTTGTCCTGCCTGAACAAACATTTCCGCAACCTTATAGAAAAGCTCGTCCCTTTCGCCCTCACGGGTTTTGGTTTCAACCTGCGATTCCTCCTGACGTTTTTCCTCCTGCTCTTTTTCTATCTGCTCAAGGATAGATTCGTCATAATCTGCCTCAAACTGATTTTTTATATAGGAAATAATATTTTCAATTTCTCCGTCTGACAGAAAGTTACCCTGAATACGCATTGGCTTTATGGCGCCCCTCGGAGAATAGAGCATATCTCCCTTTCCAAGAAGCTTTTCCGCTCCCTGAGAATCAAGAATTGTTCGGCTGTCTATCTGTGATGAAACCGCAAAGGATATTCTTGACGGAACATTCGCTTTTATAACACCTGTGATAACATCAACCGATGGTCTCTGGGTTGCAATAACAAGATACATTCCTGCCGCTCTTGCAAGTGCCGCAAGAGAATTTATTGCATCCTCAACCTCGCTTTTTGCAGCAAGCATAAGGTCTGCAAGCTCGTCTATAATAATCACGATTTCGGGAAGCTTATTCTCAGGAGTTCCGTTTTCTTCCATAAGCGCATTAAAGCCCTCAAGATTTCTTGTCTTGTTATCCTTCAAAAGCTTATAACGGTTCTTCATTTCGGTTACCGCCCAGTTAAGTGCCCCTGCCGCATGCTTGGGGTCTGTTACAACGGGGATTAAAAGATGAGGGATACCGTTATACACAACAAGCTCAACCATTTTGGGGTCTATCATTATAAGTTTTACCTCATTTGGCTTTGCTTTATACAAAATACTTGCAATAAGTGAATTTATACACACACTCTTACCTGAACCTGTTGCACCAGCTATTAATATATGAGGGAACTGGGCGATATCTGCAACAACACAGTTTCCTGCTATATCCTTACCAAGAGCAAAGGCAGTTTTTGATTTAAAGTCTTTGAACTTATCCGAATCGAGCACCTCGCGGATAGGCACAGGTGTCGCCTTTTCGTTTGGAATTTCAATACCTATAGCAGATTTTCCGGGGATAGGTGCTTCAATTCTAACCCCTGACGCTGCAAGGCTCAAGGCTATATCATCTGCCAAATGGGTTATTTTTGATACCTTAACTCCAAAGCCCGGCTGAAGTTCAAATCTTGTAACCGTTGGTCCCTGAGTTATATTTAGGATTTTCGCATCCACCTTAAAGCTTGCAAGAGTGTCAAGAAGTCTGTTCGCCTTATCTTCAAGCTCTCTTTTTCTTTCCGCCGCACTCTTTTCCTGAGGCTTTGGCTTTGATAAAAGGGACATCGGAGGAAGCTTATATTTTAAAAGCTTTGTTGCCTCAATAGACTCTTCTGCTGCCATACCGATTTTGTTTGCGGCAGCCATGGTTTCTTCCTTTGTCATTTTTCTGCCTGCAAGGTATGCTTCATCAAGAGGAACTCCGCTGTCTATTGCTGCTCTTGTAAAGGGGTCAGCCGCCTCTTCTATCTGCACAAGGCTGGGCGGCTCAAAATCATCATCGCCTTTTGTATGGTATTTCCCTTTTTCATCAGGGAGAGTGGTTAAAAGTCCGTTATTTTCGCCCTCCATATCGGGAAGAATAACTTTTTTTGAACTCTTCCCTTTAATAACCTCTTCCTCTTCTTCTGTGTCAAAGGTTATATCCGACGCAAAACCCATTCTTTCAATATCTTCGTCCGAAAATGTAAATCTCTGGGTCTTATTTGCTCTTGCGGCATCTAAAATGCCCTCTGCCTCCTGCCCTGAGAAATACAAATCAAAATAATCATCAGGTCTTTTAACCTCTGCTGTCTGTTCTTCTTCCAAAACAGGTTTTTCTTCTTTTCTCTTTTTAGTTTTTTCAACCTTTATTTCTTCAATATCTTCCTCTTCTTCATCTTCAAGAGGAATTTCTCTTGTGAGCTTTTCATTTAAGTCTTTTGCATTCTTCTTTATTCTTTCCGCAATTTTCTTTCCGATTTTCTCAATAGAGGTTTCAGTTAGAACAACAAGTAAAATAAGGATTGCCGCGATAGTTATTATCCATGTGCCTGCCCCTGCAATCTTATATAAAAGTCTTGCAATGGTGCTTCCGATAAGTCCGCCGCCATAGCCTGATATTCCGTATGAGAACATCTGCTTAATCTCTCCCACAAAGGAAAGCTTAAACCAGCCCGTGTCCTCCATACAAAGTGCCGCAAACACCGCAGAAGATATCATCAGTCCGAAAAGCACCCAGGGCTTATAGCCTCCTTTTGATTTATTCTTTTCCAAAAAGGAGTTTATACCCATCCATATTATGTAAACAAAGAATATATTTGATGCCCCGCCGAAAAATCCCATAACGGTGTTTTTTATAAATCTGCCCATAACACCTGCAGTTTCCGTGAAAAAAGAGAGCGCTAAAAATGCACCAACCGCAATTAAAATAATGCCTCTAAGCTCTGCATTAAGGCTTTTCGCTTTCTTAGTTTTTCTTCTTTGAGCCTCAACTGTGCTCTTTTTGGGAGCCTTTTTTGTTGCTGTCTGTCTTTTTGTTTTAGGCTCTGTTTTTGCCGTACGGCTCTTTCGTTTTTTTGTTTCAGCCATTTTTATACCTCTTATCTAACTATAGTAAAATATAAAATCACAATTATACCGAGTATAATTCTATAATATCCGAATGCCTTGAAATCGTGTCTTTTCACATAGCCCGTGAGAAACTTAACTGCCGCAAGAGACACTATGTATGCCGTTACCATTCCCGAAACAAGGAGTCCCCATTCCGCACCGCTCATAGGATAATCGTTGGTTACAAGCTTTAAAAGGCTCACCCCGAACATAACGGGAATTGCAAGAAAGAACGAAAACTCTGCCGCAAGAGTTCTTGAACAACCGAGAATTATTCCGCCGAGAATTGTTGAGCCTGACCTTGATGTTCCCGGAATTATTGAAAGAACCTGAAAAAGTCCGATTAAAATTGCCGTCTTGTAGCCCAAATCAGAAAGACTTTCCATCCTTGCACTTCGATTTTTTCGTTCTATTATAATAAATAAAACACCGTATATTATTAATGTAGCAGAAATAACATACCAGTTTTCAAATTTTTCCATATAGTCATTTAATAAAAGACCGAAAACTGCCGCAGGAATGCAGGCGGCTATAACCTTAAACCACATATTTACGGTTTCTTTTTTCTCAAGACTTGTTTTTGACGGGGAGAAAGGGTTGAGCTTTTTAAAATATATGGTGCAGATTGCAAGAATTGCCCCAAGCTGAATTACATATAAATATAAATCTGTTGAAAAAAACGGAGAATTATTCTTGAAAAATTCATTAACAAGTATCATATGTCCCGTACTGCTGATGGGGAGCCATTCAGTTATGCCCTCAACAATACCAAGAAAAAAAGACATTATCATATCCAAAGCCAAAAACCTCCAAAAATATATAATTATAGTATTATATCATATTCATTATACCATAAGAAATATTAAAAGTGTGTTACAATTTCTTTTCATTTTAACAAAAATCCCCTCTTCGGCTGAAAAGAGGGGATTTCAATTGGGGAGAATTTATCCTGTATTAAAAATATTGAGCGGGATTAACATAGTCTTCGCCATTTTGGACTTCAAAATGAAGATGAGGGCCATCCTCTTCTTCAAAGGCTCCTGCAGGGCCTATACCACCAACTATGTCGCCTTTTTTAACAGACCTTCCAACCTCAATAAAGGTTTCGCTCTGGAGCCCCATATATCTTGAAACAAGACCGTCTTCGTGCTTTATTTCAACAATTATTCCAAAGCGTTCATCCTTTTCGCATCTTATAACCTCACCGTCCATTACCGCAAGAACCTTATCACCCTCCTGGCCCTTTATATCAATGCCGTTGTGGGTGCGAAAGTCTTCAGTTGAGCTGTTATATATAAGCTCATCCCCTGAAAACTCACGAATTATTTTTCCCATTGCGGGTGCGACAGGCTCCATAGCAGGGGCTGATGCCATAACCACATCTTCCTGAAAGCTTAAATTATCTTCTGTTTCAGGAAGTGCCTGAGCTTCTTGCTTTTCTGCCTCCTCAGAAACAACTGTCTCCTCAAACACATCGCCATTCACTTCCTCTATTGCATCCTCCCAAAGCTTTTCATCAAAGGCTGTTTCAATATCTTTTGCAGCCTCTCGGCTATGCCTTATAAATGCTGTTCCGCTTACAATTACCACAGCTGCAAGAAGAGCTATGTATGCCCTTTTTGCACCCTTTGTAAACAGTTCCTTATTTTCAGTGTTTACAAGCTTTGTATTCTTTTTTTTCTTTTTCATCGTCAACCGCCTCCTTGCAGATAGCATTGACATTTTGGGAAAATTTTATACTCCTTTTTCCAGTTTCTTGGGAATTTTTATAGTGTATTCTATAAATTCATCAGTTTCCTCTTTGGAAGATTTAGCATCTATCCCTGATTTTTTCATTATATCTATAGCTTTTTTTATCGTGTTTGCAAAAATACGCACATCCTTGAAAACCCTTATATTTTTGACCTCTGCAGGTCTTTCGCTCTTTTCTTCCTCCTGACTTATAAGCCTTTCCACAAGCTCCTCGCTTTTTGAAACATTAAGCCCTTTTGCTATTATTTCGTCAAGTGCTTTTCTTCTCAGCTTTTCATCCTGAATTTTAAGAAGTGCCCTTGCGTGACGTTCCGTTAGATTATTTTCCGCAAGCTTTTTTCTTATATCGGGAGAAAGCTTTAAAATACGGATTTTGTTTGCAATTGTTGATTGCTTTTTACCAAGCCTTGCGGCAAGCTCCTCCTGTGTCAGTCCGTGAACGGCAATCAGCGAAAGATACGCTTCCGCCTCTTCTATGTAGCAAAGGTTTTCTCTTTGAATATTTTCGATTAAAGCCATAATCGCACTGTCCGTTCCGCTTGCCCTCACGATTACTGCATTTATTTCAAAAAGTCCTATATTCTTGCAGGCTCTGAGTCTTCTCTCCCCTGCAATAAGCTCATATTCATTATTCCCCGCAGGTCTTAAAACCACAGGCTGCATAAGCCCGTATTGTCTTATGGACTCTTCAAGCTCCGAAAGAGCCTCACTTTCCATCTCCTGTCTCGGTTGATATGGATTTGGTCTTATTTTTGAAATCTCCACAAGATGTGTTCCTGTTCTTTCTTCTGTATAATTTACCATATTTATTCCTCCTTTTTTCCAATCATACCATACGAGAAATAAATTTACAAATTTTTCCATATGCAATTGTTGACAAAAGGCGGGAAAGAGATAAATAATATGACAATGTGTGATTAAAGGTGAGTTTATACTGCAAAAAAACATAAAAAAAGCAGAGAAAGATTCTCTGCCGATTTTTCCGCAAAGAGATTAAAATTGAAGAAAAATGCAGTTATATTTTGTGAAATCGTTTTCGTCGGTGTACAAGTGTACTCCAGAGAACGATTTCGCAAAAAGCAAGCAAAGGCAAGGGAAATTCGATGTTTCCCTTGCCTTTTCAAAACAACTTTACATAGGCAGTTGAAAACACCTGCCCACAACTTTTCCTTATAATACTTTCTGCTTGCGGTAGAACAAGTTTTTGTCAATTTTAATGATAGACATGGAAGCCGTTGCCCACTATCTGTTGCGACTCTGCAAAAACAACAAAGGCATTTTCATCAATTTCAAGAATTTTTTGCTGGAATGTGGGAGCCTCCTTATCCTTCATAGCACAAAACAGAAGCTTTTTTTCGTTGTTTGTGTAGCCCCCTTTGGCATCTATCATAGTTACACCTCGCGGGGACGAAGTTACTATTCTGTTGGAAATTTCTTCCCCTTTATTAGTTATAACAAATGCCATTTTTGAAACGTTTAGAGTGCTTATAAGCCTGTCTATAACAAAGTTTGAAATAAACATTGAAATAACGCCGAAAAGCACCAAATCTATATCATTGAAAACGAAGAGAGAGCTTAAAATAATAACACCGTCAACAAGCATCAAAATTTTGCCGATAGGAAGAGATTTGAATTTATGCTGAATAAGTCTGCCGATTATATCACCGCCACCTGTTGATGAGCCTGATGCAAGGGCGAGACCTATGCCAAAGCCATATAAAACTCCACCGAAAATTGTTCCAAGAACAACATTCTCTGTTGCAGGCGGGAAATAAGAAAAAATTTCAGAGAAAACCGAAATAAGACCTGCCCCCAGAATGGTTTTTAATATAAAATCCTTTCCCAGAACTTTAAAGCCGAATATAAGCAAAACCAGATTTATAACCCCGAAGGACAAACCGATGGGAATATTAAGAGAATTATATAAAATAATGGCAATACCCGAAACCCCGCCTCCGACTACCTTGTTGGGAGATAAAAAAAGGCTTATTCCAACCGCCGTTATTAAAGTTCCGATAATAGTTGACAAAATTGAATTTGATGTTTTTTTCATAAAACTCTCTCCTTACAATAAAAACTTAAAAAGCCAAAAGGCTCTTGCCCCTTGGCTTACTCTATCACACCTTGAAAAAATTGTCAATCTGTTTTTACAAGACTTTCAATATCTTCCTCCGTTATCTTACCGTTTTTCTTTTCAAAATCTTCAACTAAACTGCGAATTAAATACAAAATCTGCCCGCTCCCGCTTCTTCCGTTATACTTTGAAACAAAGTAAAATTTATCAAGCATATCGCTATCGCACCTTATACTTAAATGCTTTTGTTTTCCCATAATTCCTACCCTCACTTTGCACTAACTTTACATTGATTTTACACTTAGTTTGTGCTAAAATGTTTAATATGCACTAATTTTTAGTGCATTAATTTTAAAGGAGGACAAAAAATGCATAAGTTAAAGGAAAAAGTTTACAAGTTATACAGAATGTCGGCAAAATTAAATTTATATTTTGCCCTCTGCGAAGTTGACAAAAAGAGGGTAAAAAAAGAGCTTTCGGGTATTTTATCCATTGCAGAAGAAATTATGAAAGAATTACAGGGAACGGATTAATCCGTTCCCTACGACTCCGTGTTTTCTTTTATCTCACCTAAAATATGTTCAAATCGTGCCTCTTCCGCTCTTATTTTATAAATATAAATGTCAACAAGCTTGGGGTCGGTTACGTTATTGAAATTATCTATGGCACACTCTAAGCTTTCCTTTGAGTCTTTAAGCTGTTTTTTCAGCTGATTTAAGTACACATTTTCTTTGCTTTTCTCTTTTTTCGGTTTCAGAAAAACATTCAAAAAACTCTCTCTGCCCGTCCTGTTTAAAGGTATCATCAAAAAACCCCCTTTTTTATATTTAATATTATGGGCTTTTCCTTGAAAAATATTCCATTTACATTGTTAAATTTCGGTTAAAACTATTGTATAAAAAGAATTTTTGTGGTACAATGTATAATACTAATGTAGTAAAATGGAGTAAGTATATATATTCGGAGGCAATAATGAGTTTAAAAAGTATAATTGAAAAGTTCATTGGCACTTACAGTGACAGGGAATTAAAACGCATAAATCCTATCGCAGAAAAAGTTCTTGCCCTTGAACCAGAGATAGAGGCTCTTTCTGACAAGGAGCTGAAAGCAAAAACAGATGAATTTAAAGAAAGACTTAAAGCAGGGGAAACAACAGATGATATTTTGCCCGAGGCATTTGCTGTTTGCCGCGAGGCGGCATGGCGTGTTCTTGGTATGAAGCACTTCCCCGTTCAGGTTATCGGCGGAATTGTTCTTCATCAGGGCAGAATTTCCGAAATGAAAACGGGTGAGGGTAAAACTCTTGTTGCAACTCTTCCTGCTTATCTTAATGCTCTGACAGGAAAGGGCGTTCATATCGTTACGGTTAACGACTATCTTGCAAAGCGTGACTCTGAGTGGATGGGTAAGCTTTATAATTTCCTTGGTCTTTCCGTTGGTCTTATCGTTCACGATATGGAAAACGAAGCAAGACGAAATGCTTATGCAAAAGACATAACCTACGGAACAAACAACGAAATGGGCTTTGACTATCTTCGTGACAATATGGTTATCTACAAAGAACACAAGGTTCAAAGAGGTCACGCTTTCGCCATTGTGGATGAGGTTGACAGTATTTTAATTGACGAGGCAAGAACCCCTCTTATTATTTCGGGGGTTGGGGACAAATCAACCGCTCTTTACGATAAGGCAAACCTTTTTGCAAAAACCCTGAAATTTAAAAAGGTGGTTGAAACCAACTCAAAAGAAGAAGACGAAGATGTTTACACAGATGTTGACTATGTTGTTGACGAAAAGGCAAGAACTGTGACTCTGACACCTCAGGGGGTTAAAAAAGCAGAGCAGACCTTCTCCCTTGAAAATCTTACCGACCCTGCAAATATGACAATTTCACACCACATAAACCAAGCCATCAAGGCTCACGGACTTATGAAAAGGGATATTGACTATGTTGTTAAAGACGGTCAGGTTATTATTGTTGATGAATTTACTGGCAGACTTATGTTTGGCAGACGCTACAGCGACGGTCTTCATCAGGCAATTGAGGCAAAGGAAAACGTTAAGGTTGAAAACGAGAGCAAAACTCTTGCAACTATTACTTTCCAGAACTATTTTAGACTTTACGAAAAGCTTTCGGGTATGACGGGTACTGCCCAGACAGAAGAAGACGAATTTCAGGAAATATATAAGCTCGACGTTGTGGTTATCCCCACAAATAAGCCTCTCCTCCGTGAGGATTTGCCTGACCTTATCTATAAAACCGAAAAGGCAAAATTTGAGGCTGTTATTTCCGAGGTTGAAAAATGCCACGAGATAGGTCAGCCTGTTCTAATCGGCACAGTTTCCATTGAGAAGAGCGAAATTTTAAGCGGTATGCTGAAAAGACGAGGAATAAAGCACAACGTGTTAAATGCCAAGATGCACGAAAAGGAAGCTGAAATCGTTGCTCAGGCAGGTAAATTCGGAGCGGTTACCATTGCTACCAATATGGCAGGCCGAGGAACAGACATTGTTCTTGGCGGTAACGCAGAATTCCTTGCAAAATGCGAAATGGAAAAGCAGGGTATATCCCCTGAATTAATCGTTCAGGCAACAGGCTTTGCAGAAACCGATGATGAAGAAATCTTAAATGCAAGGAAAGTCTTCAAAGAGCTTCACGAAAAGTTTAAAGCAGAAACCCTGCCTATGCAAAAAAGCGTGCTTGATGCAGGCGGGCTATATATAATCGGCACAGAGAGACACGAATCAAGACGAATTGACAACCAGCTGAGAGGTCGAAGCGGACGTCAGGGCGATGCGGGAAAATCAAGATTTTTCCTTTCCCTTGAGGATGACCTTATGAGACTTTTTGCGGCAGATAAAATAAACCGTGTTATGGAAATGGTTGGCTTTAACGAAAGCGACGCCTTAGAATCAAGGCTTATATCAGGCACCATAGAGACCGCACAGGCAAGGGTTGAGGGCAGAAACTTTGATATAAGAAAACACGTTCTCCAATATGATGATGTTAATAATCAGCAGAGAGAAATTATTTACGGTCAGCGTAATCAGGTTCTTGACGGAATGAATCTTGAGGGCACAATCAAGAATATGATTAAATCAAGCATTGAAAATATTCTTCCAAGGTTCTGCCCTATGGACAGACACCCCGAGGAATGGGATTTCCAAGGTCTCCGTGAATATCTCGAAAATCACTTTTTGCCTTTTTCAGAGGGTGATTTTGAATTTACAGACCACGACATTGACCATATGACACACGATAGCCTGACAGATGATGTTCTTGAAATCGCACTTAGACAATATAAAGAAAAGGAAGAGCTTTTCGGCGATGACATAAGAGAGGTTGAAAGGGTTATTCTTCTCCGTGTTGTTGATGCAAAATGGATGGACCACATTGACTCAATGGAACAGCTTCGTCAGGGAATAGGTCTTAGGGCTTATGCACAGAAAGACCCTGTTATTGAATATAAGTTTGAGGCAATGGATATGTTTGAAGAAATGACTGACATTATAAAGGAAGAAACTGTGAGAAATCTTTATCACGTTTTTCCTCAGTCACAAATTGAAAGGACACAGGTTGCAAAACCAACCGCAGAAAATCTTGGAGGCGACGGAACAATAAAGAAAAAACCCGTTGCCCGCGAAAACAAGATTGGCAGAAATGACCCCTGCCCCTGCGGAAGCGGAAAAAAATACAAGCATTGCTGCTTAGAGCGTTGAGATAGCTCAACGCTCATCGATATAAATCTCCCCTGAGATTTTCGATATGTTCCGTTTGGAACTCGATATGTGCCTTGCACTCGATATGTTGCCTGGCGGCAACGAGATTTTTATCATATCGAAACCGAGCAGAAGCGAGGTTATATCGAATTTTGCGAAGCAAAATATATCGAGCAAACGAAATTTGCATATCAACAATTAAAATATATGGATTGCCAAAAGGCAACAAAGAGGTGATTACTGTGTTAGAGTTTGATGAATACAAACTTTTACTTGAAGGAATGGAAAAAAATATCACAGATTTGAGTGATTCACTTTAACTTAGAAAAAACCAAAGAAGAAATCGCATCACTCGAAAAAAAGACGGAAAATCCCGATTTCTACAGCGATATGGAGTCAGCGGGAAAGGTTCTGCAGACCATTAAAGGACTTAAAGGAAAGATAGAACGCTTTGAAAATCTCCGCTCCTCCCACGAAGATTTGCTCACATTAGTTCTTCTCGGCATTGAGGAAAACGACGCATCCGTTCTTCCTGAAATTAAAGAGGGTGTTAAGCTCTTAAAAGAAAACCTTAGTAATATGGAGCTTGAAACTCTTCTCTCAGGAAAATATGACAAGAATAATGCTATCCTCACTCTCCACGCGGGAGCAGGAGGAACAGAGGCTCAGGACTGGTGCGAGATGCTTTACAGAATGTACACAAGATGGGCGGAAAGACGTGGCTTTAAAACCGAGACTCTTGACTATTTGGACGGTGAAGAGGCGGGAATAAAAAGCGTTACTTTCCAGATAGACGGGCTTAATGCTTATGGCTATGCAAAATGCGAAAAGGGGGTTCACCGCCTTGTCCGCATTTCTCCCTTTGATGCATCAGGAAGAAGACACACCTCCTTTGCATCACTTGAGGTTATGCCAGAAATTGATGACGAAATAGAAATCGACATCAGCCCCGAGGACTTAAAAATCGACACCTACCGTGCAAGCGGTGCAGGCGGTCAGCACATAAATAAAACAGAGTCCGCAATAAGAATAACCCATCTTCCCACAGGACTCGTTGTTACCTGCCAGAATGAGCGTTCTCAGCACAAAAACCGTGCAACGGCACTAAAAATGCTGAAATCAAAGCTTGTTGAAATTGCAGAAAGAGAACAAAAGGAGAAAATCGAAGACTTAAAAGGCGTCCAGCTTGACAACGGCTGGGGAAGTCAGATAAGGTCTTATGTTTTCCACCCTTACAGTATGGTGAAAGACCACCGAACAAATTTTGAAACAGGAAACACAGGCTCTGTTATGGACGGAGATTTGGACGGATTTATAAACGCATACCTCACCGCTCTTTCCCGCGGCGAGCTTTAAAATCACGAAAGGAAGAGGCAAAATGTTTGAGAAATTATCATTTATAGAACAGCAATACGAGGACTTGGCACATAAAATCAGCGACCCTGAGGTTATCGCTGACCAGGACCTTTTTAGAAAGCTTTGTAAAGAGCATTCTGATATGACTCCTATTGTTGAAAAATACAGAGAGTATAAAACTCACCAGAACACACTTGACGATGCAAAAGCTATGCTTGACGACCCTGACACAGAAAAAGATTTCAAAGATATGCTTCAGGATGAAATCAAGGATGCAAAAGAAAACATCGAAAGAATTTCGGAAGAATTAAAAATTCTTCTTCTCCCCAAAGACCCCAATGATGACAAAAACGTTATCGTGGAAATCAGAGGCGGTGCAGGGGGAGACGAGGCGGCTCTTTTTGCAGGTGACCTTTACAGAATGTACACTATGTATGCTGAAAGAATGGGCTATAAAACCGAGATTTTAAACCTCAGCGAAATCGGTATCGGCGGTATCAAGGAGGTTTCCTTTGTTATTTCAGGAACAGGAGCATACAGCAGACTGAAGTTTGAAAGCGGTGTTCACAGAGTGCAGAGAGTTCCCGAAACAGAATCAGGTGGCAGAATACACACCTCCACCGTTACCGTTGCAGTTCTTCCCGAGGCGGAAGAGGTTGATTTTGACATAAACCCTGCAGATTTGCAGATTGACACTTTCCGTGCCAGCGGTGCAGGCGGTCAGCACATTAACAAAACAGAATCCGCTATCCGTATCACCCATATTCCAACAGGGGTTATTGTTGAATGTCAGGACGAACGTTCACAGCACAAGAACAAAGACAAGGCTATGAAGGTTCTCCGTTCAAGACTTTACGAGGCAGAGCTTCAAAAACAACAGGACGCAATTGCCGCAGACAGAAAGAGTCAGGTTGGAACAGGTGACAGAAGCGAAAGAATAAGAACATACAACTTCCCTCAGGGAAGAGTTACCGACCACAGAATAGGTCTTACACTTTACAAGCTTGAAGCTATTATGAACGGTGACCTTGACGAAATAATTGATGCACTTATCACCACCGACCAGAGCGAAAAACTAAAGCTTCAGGCTGAAGAATAGGATGATTTTTAAATGGAAACTAAGCTTTTAAAAGCGGACAGCGAGGGACTTCGTCTTGGGGCAGAGCTTATAAAACGCGGGGAAACTGTTGTTTTTCCAACCGAGACAGTTTACGGACTTGGGGCAGATGCCACAAACGAAGACGCTATCAAAAAAATCTTTGATGCAAAGGGCAGGCCCTCTGACAATCCTCTTATAGTCCACATAGCGGACAAAGAATTAGTTTATAAAATTGCGAGAGAAGTCCCCGAAAAGGCAAAAATCCTTATGGACAAATTCTGGCCGGGACCTCTTACCATTATACTTAAAAAAAGCGACCTTATTTCCCCTTGTGCCACAGCAGGCCTTGACACGGTGGGGATAAGAATGCCCGAAACCAAGTCTGCAAGAGATTTTTTAAAGCTTGCAGAAGTTCCCGTTGCAGCACCCAGTGCCAATATTTCAGGAAAACCAAGTCCCACCAACTTTGAAGACGTGAAAAGGGATATGACGGGCAGAGCAGGGGGCATTATCGAGGGCGAGCCTTCCCGTGTGGGCATTGAATCAACAGTTATTGATATGACGGGGGAAACTCCTGCTATACTGCGACCCGGTGGCATCACTCAGGAAGAAATCGAAGCCGAAATCGGCACTGTTATAGGCAAAAAGGTTTTAAGAGACGGGGAAGCGCCAAAGGCTCCCGGTATGAAATACAGACATTATGCCCCATCAGGCAGAGTATATATAATAAAAGGAAGCATAGAAAAAACTGTTTCCTTTCTGGAAAGAGTCGCAAGCCAAAAGAAAAAGGTTGCTGTTCTCTATTTTGATGAATTTAAATACATCTTCCCAAATACTGTGAAATTTATTTCACTTGGAAGCAAAAATTCACCTCAGGATGCGGCAAACAGACTTTTCACCGCACTCCGCGAAACAGAAAAATGGGGTGCAGACCTTGTTTTTGCTCCCGAAATTCCGGAAAACGGGCTTTGGTATGCAGTGAGAAACAGACTATACAAGGCGGCGGCAGACAATATCTTAGACCTTGACAATTTAAAGAGCGTTTTATTTGTCTGCACGGGAAACACCTGTAGAAGCCCTATGGCAGAGGGAGTTTTTGCTGCACTTCACAAGGGAGTTTTCGTATCTTCTGCGGGACTTATGACAGAAGATGGGCTTAGGGCATCAGGAGATGCAATTTATGCAGCATCCCAAATGAAAATCGACATTTCATCTCACAGGTCAAGAAGGATTACACTTGATATGATAAAAGATGCTGACCTTGTTCTTTGTATGACCGCATCTCACAAAAAGATGCTTTCAGGCTTTTCCAATGTTTACACTCTCAAAGAGCTTGCTGGAAGTACAGGGGACATAGCTGACCCATTCGGAATGGGAGAAGAGGAATATCTTCTATGCCTTGAAGAAATTAAAAAATGTATTGAGAAAATAAAAATATGATTATAGAAAAAATGAGAAAAGAGCACATAGGCGCCATAGCAGAAATCGAAAAATGCGAATTTGGTCTCGGTTGTGCCGAAAAAACTCTTAAAAAAGAGCTTGAAAATAAAATTGCCGCCTACTTTGTGGCGACAGAAAACAATGAAGTTCTCGGCTATATAGGAATATGGAACATTTGCGGGGAGGGCGAGGTTATAAATACCGCCGTTTTGAAAAACAAAAGACGAATGGGAATTGGAACCCGTCTCCTTAATGAAGCCTTTTCCTTTTGCAGAGAAAATAATATAAAAACTCTTCACCTTGAGGTGAGAGAAAAAAACACACCTGCTATCTGTCTTTACGAAAAGCTTGGCTTTATAAAAGACGGAGAGAGAAAAAATTATTACGAGGGAAAAGATTCTGCCATTTTAATGAGCAGAAATTTTGAGGACTAGGAAAAATGCGTATTCTTGCAATCGAAAGCTCCTGTGACGAAACTGCGGCGGCAGTTGTTGAAAACGGAAGCACAGTGCTTTCAAACATTATAAACACACAGATAGAGCTTCATAAAATTTACGGGGGCGTTGTTCCCGAAATCGCATCAAGAAAGCATATTGAAAATATATCATCGGTTGTTGAAGAAGCACTTTCTTCTGCAAATGTTACTCTTGATGATATAGATGCAGTTGCAACCACCTACGGGCCAGGGCTTGTGGGGGCACTTTTAGTTGGTGTTTCAACCGCAAAGGGTATATGCTTTGCAGCAAAAAAACCCCTTGTGGCAGTTCACCACATAAAGGGGCATATCTGTGCAAATTATATTGAACATCCTGAGCTTGAACCACCCTTTGTGTGCCTTGTGGCATCAGGGGGACACAGCCATATTGTTTATGTTAAAAGCCACCTTGAATATGAAGTCCTTGCCCGCACAATGGACGATGCAGCAGGAGAAGCCTTTGACAAGGTTGCAAGAGTTTTAGGTCTTGGGTATCCCGGCGGACCAAAAATTCAGGCACTTGCAAAGGAGGGAAATCCCAATGCCATTCATTTTCCAAGAGTTAATATGGGTAACGAAGGCTTTGATTTCAGCTTCAGCGGTGTTAAAACTGCGGTTATAAACTATGTTCACCAGAGAGAGCAAAAAAACGAAGAGATAAACAAAGCAAATGTTGCCGCATCTTTTCAGGAAGCGGTTATTGATGTTTTATCAGACCACCTTTTATCCTGTGCGAAAAAAACAGGGGTTAAAACCATTGCTCTTGCGGGAGGCGTTGCGGCAAACGAGCCTCTACGATGCAGAGTAATGGAAAAAGCAAAAAAAGAGGGCTTTAAATTTTACTGCCCCTCCCTTTCACTTTGCACCGACAATGCCGCAATGATTGGATGCGCTGCATACTTTGAAGCAAAAGCAGGAAACTTTGCCGATATGACACTTAATGCGGTGCCATCACTTTCTCTTTAGTGAAGATAAAATTTCAAGAATTTTAAAGCGGATTTCAACCCCGCTTTCGCTGTCGGTTAAAAGGGCATATTCACTTGAGGAAAGGTTTTCGCGTATTATAGCATCTGCATCAGGGGAGATTTTTGCAACTCCCTGAACGAAGCAAAGGGGCGGGTACATAACGCACCACCAGTTTTTGCCCTCAGCATCACCGATTTCCACCCGCACTGCATTATACGTGCCACCCGGAAAAGAAAATTTTGAATAGGTTTTTTGAGGGAATGAAAATTCACCCACCTTAACAGAAACCTTTTCCAAAAAACCATTTTTTAAAAGCTCGTCCTCTGCAATTTCCTTAATATATTCCTTGTTTTCATTTACAAGGCGAAGCACATCTGCAGGGGTTTTTGATGAAGAAAAAATATTTTTGCCGTCCTTTAAAATTCGGTCTCTCACTTTAAGCTTAACGCTTTGGTCGGCATCTGAGTTACTGTTTGCAATAATATGGAGTCTGACAACGCTTTCTTTGATATCCGCTTTTGCGGTTTCAAAAAAGCTGAGCATAAAGCCAAGAACCAGTGTCCAGAAGAGAATAAAACAAAAAAGACGGGTTTTATTTATAAATTTCATTTTCTATGTATCCTTTCATTTGCTTGATATCAAAAGCATTGACAAGGGATGCACAGATTATACATAAAATTTGAAAGGAATTGATTTTTAAAATGTCAAAACTTAATGTGTGTGTTATTTTCGGCGGAGCATCAAGTGAGCATGATGTTTCAAGAATGTCCGTTAAAACCGTGCTTTCAAATATTGATACCGAAAAATATAACGTTTATAAGATTGCCATTACCAAAGAGGGCAATTGGCTCCTTTACGAGGGAGAAACAGAAGACATAACAAATGAAAACTGGCTCAGCTTTGCAAAATGCCCTGCTATAATTTCTCCAAGCAGTCACGATAAGGCTCTTTTGAAGCTTTTGCCCGACGGAACATATGAAAAAATCAAAATTGATGTTTGCTACCCCGTTCTTCACGGAAAATACGGCGAAGACGGAACAATTCAGGGTATTTTTGAAATGGCAGGCATACCTTATGCATCCTGCGGAGTCCTTGGAAATGCCGTTTGTATGGACAAATGCGTTGCCAAAATTCTTTTTGAAAAAGCGGGACTTAATCAGGCAAACTGGGTTGAATTTAAAAAGGGAGACAAAGTCGATGCAGACTTAGTTGAAGAAAAACTTGGCTTCCCTGTTTTTGTTAAGCCCTCTTCTGCAGGCTCTTCTATCGGGGTTACCAAGGTTGAAAGAAAAGAAGACCTTGAAGACGCAATTAATCTTGCATTCTGCCACGACTATAAAGTTTTGATTGAAGAAAATATAAACGGAAGAGAAATTGAAATGGCAGTTATGGGAAATCTTGACCCCGTTTGTGCTGACTTTGCGGGAGAAATAAGACCTGCTAAGGAATTTTATGATTTTGAGGCAAAATACGAAGACGAAACATCAGAGCTTCTTCTTCCCTCGCCAATTGATAAAGAAACCCTTGAAAAAGTTAAGGACTGGGCAAGAAAAGCATACAAAATCTGTGAGTGCAGAGGTCATTCAAGAGTTGATTTCTTTCTTGAAAGAGACACAGGAAAGCTTTATATAAATGAAATAAACACTATCCCCGGATTTACTCCTATCAGTATGTATCCAAAGCTCTGGGAGCTTTCGGGCGTTGATTGTAAAGACCTTATTTCAAAACATATTGAACTTGCTCTTTCAAGAGAAGATTAAAGAAAGCGAGATTTAAAAATGGATTTAAGACCTATCGGCATTTTTGATTCAGGGCTTGGGGGGCTTACCTGCGTTAAGGAAATTATGAAAATTATGCCAAAAGAAGACATAATTTATTTCGGCGACACGGGAAGAGTGCCCTACGGAACAAGAAGCCGTGAAACAATTGTCAAATATGTTCGCCAAGACATAAATTTTTTGAAAACCTTTGATATAAAATCAATTATTATTGCCTGCGGAACAGCATCAAGTGCCGCTCTTCCTATGATTGAAGATGAGTTCGACACGGAAATCACAGGTGTTGTTTTCCCCGCTGCAAAAAAGGCGGCAGATACCACAAAAAGCGGAAAAATTGGTGTTATTGGCACAGAGGGTTCCATCCGAAGCGGAAAATACAAGGAAGAACTTGAAAAGCTTAACCCTGATTTTCATATACTCAGTAAGGCTTGCCCTCTTTTCGTTCCCCTTGTGGAAAACGGATACTTAAATGGCAAGGCAACTCATCTTATAGCAGAAGATTATCTTTTGGAAATGAAAAAAGAAAAAATTGACACCCTTATCCTCGGATGCACCCACTATCCTCTCCTTTCGGATATAATAAGGGACGTTCTCGGAGACGGGGTTACACTTATTGACTCGGGGGCGGCGGCTGCCGAGTTTGCAAAAGAAAGAATTGAAAAACGCTCCCTTCAGGCAGAAAGAGAACAAGGCTCCTGTAAGTTTTTTGTCAGCGATATAACAGAAAGCTTTTCAAAGCAGGGCGGAATGTTTTTAAACAGAGAAATTACTGAACAGGTTAAGAGAATAAATATAGAAAACTTTTAAAAAGGACAGATGAAAATGAAAGAGAATGCAACCATTTCCTTAAAGACAAAGCAATATGCCCTTGACGGTCAGGAAGACACCATTGAGCTTGTTACCAAAGGCACCTTTGGTCAGCACGAGGGAAGTTTTTATATTGTTTACGAAGAATCAGAAATGACAGGCTTTGAGGACACAACCACAACAATAAAAATTACGGATAACAAAATCACCCTTTCAAGAAAAGGCAAATTCCAGAGCAGAATGGAGTTTATAAAAGGGGAAAAAAGGCTTTGCTCCTACCCCACTCCCTACGGGCTTCTGCCCGTTGCAGTAAGCCCCACTCTTATGGAGTCAACTCTTAAAAAAGACGAGGGCGGAGATGTTTTTCTTGAATATATCCTTGATCTTAACAACAAAGCATATGCAAAAAACAAGCTTGAAATGAATGTTAAGCTAAACAAGAAATAAACCACGAAAGGATAAATATAAAATGAAC
Source organism: Clostridia bacterium (assembly GCA_045537065.1). GTDB lineage: Bacteria > Bacillota > Clostridia > Monoglobales > Monoglobaceae > RGIG8709. The sequence continues at coordinate 40,867 of JAZSOT010000087.1, forward strand.
ATTATCGAAAATCTTAAAATCAGCATTAAGGATTTAATCTATGATGCGTACAAAAAAGCAAACGAAAAGGGCGCTCTTCCTGACTTTGAGGGAGATATAAAGGCTCTTATCAATCTTGAAATCCCAAAGGATAAATCCCACGGGGACTTTTCTTCAAACCTTGCAATGCTTCTTGCAAAGCCGTTTCGTATGTCTCCGAGACAAATCGGCGAAACAATTCTTGAAAACCTTTCGTCAAATGAGAATATAGAGAAAACAGAAATTGCAGGGGCGGGCTTTATCAACTTTTATCTCACCAATGCATATCTTTATTCCGTTCTCCGATGCATAGAGAAAATGGGCAAGGATTACGGGAAAATCGACCTTGGCAAAGGCAAAAAGGTTATGGTTGAGTTTGTAAGTGCAAACCCCACAGGCCCAATGCATATGGGAAATGCCAGAGGCGGTGCTCTTGGCGACTGTCTTGCAAGTGTTCTTGAGTATGCAGGCTTTGACGTTACAAGAGAATTTTATATAAACGATGCGGGAAACCAGATAGAAAAGTTTGGAAAATCCCTAGAAGCAAGATATATTCAGCTTTTAAAGGGTGAAGACGCAATAGAATTTCCCGAAGACGGCTACCACGGAGAAGACATCCGTGAGCATATGAAAGCATTTATCGAGCTTGAGGGAGACAAGTATTTAGACGCAAGCTCCGAAGACCGCAAAAAGGCTTTAGTTGCCTATGCTCTTGAAAAAAACATCAAATACTTAGAAGAAGATTTGGGCAAATACAGAATTTTCTATGATGTTTGGTTCAGAGAAAGCACTCTCCACGAATCAGGGGCAGTAAAGGATGTTATAGAAAAGCTTACAGAAAACGGCTACACCTACGAAAAGGACGATGCTCTCTGGCTTAACTGCGTTAAAATGGGACTTGAAAAGGACGAGGTTTTAGTTCGTGCAAACGGTATTCCAACCTATTTTGCAGCTGACATTGCATACCACGTTAATAAACTAAGAGACCGTGAATTTGATATTGCAATTGATGTTTGGGGTGCAGACCACCATGGACACATCGCAAGAATGAAAGGGGCTATGGCGGCTCTCGGCATTGACCCTGACCGTTTTGAAGTTGTTATTATGCAGCTTGTTCGCCTTGTCAGGGGCGGTGAAACCGTGAGAATGTCAAAGCGTACAGGAAAGGCTATCACTCTTTCCGATTTGCTTGAGGACTGCAGTATTGATGTTGCAAGATTTTTCTTCAATATGAGAATGGCAGGTAGCCATCTTGACTTTGACCTTGAGCTTGCCGCATCCGAATCAAACGACAATCCTGTTTATTATGTTCAGTATGCTCATGCAAGAATTTGCAGTATTTTAAAAGTGCTTGAAAGCGATGGCATAACAGTTAAAAAATATGCTGAAATAAATCCCGAACTTCTTAAAAAGGAAGAAGAACTGAGTCTTCTTAAAAAGCTCTCAGAGCTTCCTGAAGAAATCAGACTTTCTGCTATTTCAAGAGAACCTGCAAGAATAACAAGATATGTTATCGACCTTGCAACCGAGTTCCATTCATTCTATAACTCCTGCAGAGTTAAAGATTCGGATGAAAACCTTATGGCTGCAAGACTTAAGCTTATCGAAAGCGTTAAAATCGTTATCGAGGGCGTTCTTTCAATGCTTAAAATTGATGCACCGGAGAAAATGTAATGAAAAAATTATGTTTATTTTTGACACTTATTCTTTTGCTAGTGCATGCTTCAGCCTTTGCAGAGCCATTTCACAATATGGACTTTTATACAGGAAATATTTATCTTGCAAATGAGGAGACAAACTCTGTTATTATAAAAAACGTGAGAAAACAAAACAGCTTTATTGCAGAGGAAATTCCTTTCAGTATTGAATATACCGACCTTCCCATTATAGGTCAGAATATGTTCTCAAAGGACGGAGAGCGCCTTAGCTTTGAAACCATAAACACCTATCTTTTAGACCAGAGGGTTACCTTTATTGCTGCAGGAAATTCGGAAAAGATAAAAATTCTCTATATGGAATTTATTGACTAGGAGACTTACTATGAAAAAAATTATAAAGATTTTTCTCCCCCTTATCCTGTCGCTTTCCTTTATGCTTCCCGCATACGGAGAGACAGGGGCAGAAATTTTTGAAAAGGCCGCAAAAGAGGCTCTTTTGAAAAATTATGAGGCACAAATTGCAACAGGAGTTGCCCAGACTCTTGAAATCCACGCAAGATATGAAGATACAGACCGAGGCTCTTTATACGAGGGTGCACTTGATGCAATATTAAAAGAACATCCCGAGCTTTTGGACACTGCTCTTTCTGGAATGCTCTCCTCTATTGACGAAAATTCCGTTTACTACACAGAGGACGAAAAAAACAAGCTTTTTGACAACCTTACTGATGAAATATACGGCATCGGAGTTACAGTTTTAACACGAGATACCTCCTTAATAGTTTCTCAGCCTATTCCTGGCTCCCCTGCAGAAAAAGCGGGTATAAGAGAGGGAGATATTATTATCGAGGCAGACGGCAAAAGTCTTATTGGAATGGATATGGACCTTGCAGTTGACCACATAAGAGGTCCTGCAGGCACCTCGGTTAACATAAAGGTTTGGCGTTCTGCAACAGATACCTATCACACCTTTGATATTGTGAGAGAAAAAATCACTCAAAACCCCGTTGATTATGAAATTATCGAAGACGGGGACAGACAAATTGCAAAAATCACTCTTTATTCCTTTACGGAAAATGCCCACACTTATTTTGAAGAGGCAATGAACGAGATTGACAAAATGGGTATAAAAAATATTATTCTTGACCTTAGAGGAAACGGCGGCGGATACCTGAATTCTGCCATTCAGATAGCAGACAGATTTTTGGGAGAGGATGCAGTTATCCTTTCGGAAGACCACAAAATTCCTCTTTTTAACTCGGTTTACAAAGCAACAGGCAAAGACACCGACTATAAAATCGTTGTTTTAATAAATGAAATGAGTGCATCAGCCTCCGAGGTTTTAACTGCCGCACTCCGCGAAAATAATAAAGCAAAGGTCATCGGCAAAAATTCCTTTGGCAAGGGCACAGTTCAGACTATTGTGGATATTGCAAACGGGGGTGTTGCAAAGTTTACCGTTGCATACTATCTCACACCGCTTGGAAACAATATTGATAAGGTTGGCATTCGCCCTGATGCGATTGTTGAAAATTCCTTAATAGATGTTGACCCCAAAAGCTTCGGTGAATTTAACCTTAACAAAAAATTTTCTTTGGGAGACAAAGCTCCCGAGGTTGAAACCGCAAAAAAAGCTCTTTCCTATATGGGGATTTTTATTGGTGAAATAAATGATGTATTCGACGAAAATCTGAAAATTGCTGTTCACACCTATCAGGATATTATGGAAGACTTATATCCTTACGGTGTGCTTGATAAAACAACTCAAATGTCTATTTTTAACACTCTTTCCCAAATGAAAGAAGAAGTTGACGACCAGCTAAAGGCAGCACTTGATGCCTTTTAAGCAAAAAAATTAAGCACCGCATA
>JAZSOT010000053.1:0-89037 GCA_045537065.1 Clostridia bacterium
TAGCTCAATTTTGAATACTAACGTTTTTGTAAAGTTCGTTTGAACTTTTGGAATTGACAAGGTCCTAAAACCTTGTGCAATTGTCGTAATAGTACATCTCGTACTTATTACCGCTTTTCACTGTGTACTTTTCAAACATCACGTCGAAATCCGTTCTTTTCACTCCATTTTGCTATTCGCAAAATTCCGTCTTTACGAACGGTTTCTCCTCTTTCCCAAAAAACAAGTTTTTCGGGAGCCCTATTTAGGCTTCGAAGATTTTCGATGCCTCGTTCTTCGAGGACTTTTTAATCTTGCTCAACGAAGTGAGCTTTAGTATTATATCATATTGCCATCTCTTTGTCAAGAACTTTTTTTAACTTTTTTAAAAATTTTCTTGTCCTTCAAGCGACAACTTTGACATTATAACACACACTTTCTAACTTGTCAAGACTTTTTTTGAAAATTTTCAAAATATTTTTTCAAGTCCCGAAAAGTGAGACAGTGTCATTATCTTAACACCATTTTAAACTTTTGTCAAGAACTTTTTTCAATTTTCTTAAAAAATTTAAAACAATGCTTTACATCCCTATTATTTACAGTTTTTTCTCTACTATTCATAATGTTTTTCTTCATATATAATTAAAGCAGAGGTCTGACCTCTGCTTTAACTTTTATTCTAAATAATCTTTAAGCTTTTTGCTTCTTGACGGATGACGAAGCTTTCTCAGCGCTTTTGCCTCTATCTGTCTTATTCTTTCACGGGTTACATTAAACTCTTTGCCAACCTCTTCAAGAGTTCTTGCCCTGCCATCATCAAGACCAAATCTAAGTCTCAAAACTTTTTCTTCCCTTGCAGTCAATGTGTTTAACACTTCCACAAGCTGTTCTTTCAACAATGTGAATGTTGCGGCATCTGACGGTGCAGGAGCATCATCATCGGGAATAAAGTCTCCAAGGTGGCTATCCTCTTCCTCACCGATAGGTGTTTCAAGAGACACAGGTTCCTGAGCGATTTTCATTATTTCCCCTACCTTATCAATAGGCATATTAAGTTCTTTTGCAACTTCTTCAGGTAGCGGGTCTCTGCCAAGCTCCTGAACAAGCTGTCTTGTTGCTCTTATAAGTTTATTGATTGTTTCTACCATATGAACAAGAATTCTGATAGTTCTTGCCTGATCTGCTATGGCTCTTGTTATTGCCTGTCTTATCCACCATGTTGCATATGTGCTGAATTTATAACCTTTTGTGTAGTCAAACTTTTCAACAGCTTTTATAAGACCAAGGTTTCCTTCCTGAATCAAATCAAGAAAAAGCATTCCTCTTCCCACATATCTTTTTGCAATACTTACAACAAGTCTTAAGTTCGCTTCTGCAAGTCTTCTCTTTGCTTTTAAGTCCCCCTGAGACATTTTCATCGCAAGATCTGCCTCTTCATCTGTTGACAAAAGAGAAACCTTTCCTATTTCCTTAAGGTACATTCTTACAGGGTCATCAATAGCTACACTGTCAGGAACACTTAAATCTTCAAGTTCTTCTTCTGTTATATTAAGGTCTTCTTCCATAAGTTCGATATCCTGAATATCGTCCTCAAAGTTACCTATAATTTCAATCCCCTGTTTTTCAAGATATTCATAAATCATATCTATCTGGTCGGGGTCTAACTCGATTTCATCAAGCTTTGTTGAAATATCTTTATAGGAAAGCTCTCCTTTTTTCTTCCCCATTTCAACAAGCTCCATTAATATCTGCTTTTTCACCTCTTTTGTTGCAGGTTTTTTTTCTTCCGCAGTCTTTTCTTCGTGCTTTTCATCTTCCGCCTTTTTCCTTGGAGCTCTTTTCTTTTTCTCGGCAGTCTCTGTTTTTACCTCAGCTTCAGGTTCTTCATCGGCCTTTTTAGCTTTTTTTGTCTTTGCAGGTTTTTTCGCCTCTTCTCCTGCTTCTTCCTGCACCGCCTCGGCTTTCTTTCTCTTCTTAGGTTTTTCTTCCTTTTCGGAGATAACCTCCATAGCAGCCTCTTCTTTTATATTTTCGGTTGTTTCAACCATTACCTCAGCTTCTGTTTTTTTCTTAGCCATAATTTTTCCTCCTATATAAAGACTAACCTTTGTCTTTTCTGAGCTGCTCCATCATTCTCATCAGCGAATCAATATCGCCATCCTCTGCCAGAGCCTGTTCCTTTCTTCTGTTTTTTATTCTCTTTATAATTTCAAGTGGTTCATAAACCGCCATTTTCTTATTATCAACATTTTTATCGTCCGAAAGAATTCTCGCCGCCTCTGCCGTGTCACCAAATTCCATTTCCGAAATCAGCATAGCAGAATTTACTCTTTCGCCCCGATTATGTATCTCATAAATTTTTTCAGCCAACATTCTGTGAAGACCTTCCGAAAAATCTTCGGGCAAAAGTTCTTCCTTTACAACAGAAAAAACCTCTTTTTCACACATTAGATTAAGAACCAGCTGTTCTGCGTTATAAAGCCGCATACCGTCAAGGCTTTTTCTTCCTCCCGTTCGGGTTTCAAAGTTCTTTTTTTCGGTTTTCTCGACTCTTCTCTTTTCTGCCGTTTCTGCCTTTTGCGTGTGTTTATTTATATGAACATTGACCGCATCCAGAGAAATATCATACTTTCTTGAAAAGTCCTTCATAAAGATTTCTCTTTCCACAGGGTCCTTTATGGTCGAAAATACCTCAGCAACTTTGGTGATAAACTCCGTTTTTTCGGCACTATCTTCAAGATTATATTCTTTCTCAATTTTCAAAATCCTATACTCCGTAAGGTTTTTAGCCTTTCCAATAAGATTTTTAAACATTTCGGCACCTTTTGCTTTTATATACTCATCGGGGTCTTTTCCGTCAGTTATCGTCAGCACCTTGGTTTTTATTCCTGCCTCCGACAATATTCCTCCTGCTCTCAGAGCTGCTTTTTGCCCCGCCTCATCAGCATCATAACACAAAACGGCTTTTCCTTTATATTTTTTTATTATTCCCGCCTGTTCGGGAGTGAAAGCCGTCCCAAGTGAGGCTACCGCATTGGTGAATCCGCTTTGATACAGAGAAATAACATCCATATAGCCTTCCATAATAAGAAGATTTTCTTCTTTTGAATTTTTTGCAAAATTCATTGAGAACAAGTTCTCTTTTTTCTTAAATATTAATGTTTCAGGAGAATTTAAATATTTTGCCGAGTCGGACCTATCATCAATAATTCTTCCCCCAAAGCCTATTACATTTCCTCTCAAATCAATTATAGGAAACATTATTCTGTTCCTGAATTTATCAAAATACGAATTGTCATTATCTCTTTTTACTATAAGTCCGCATTCCAAAATTTCCTTCTCGCTGTATCCAAGACCTTTAAGGTGTTCTAATAACATATTCCACGAATCCGGTGCATAGCCTATACCAAAGGTTGTTATAGTTTTAGCGGTTATTTTTCTGTTTACCAGATACCTGAGTGCATAAGAATACTTTTTATCATTCAGGCAGGAGTGGAAAAACTTCCCTGCATCTGAATTCATTTTATACATTCTCTGTTTCTTTTCGTGGAGCTTTGCCATTTCGTTTTTTTCCTGCACTGTGCGGTTTTCAGGCATTGGTATTCTCGCTCTGTCCGCCAGCAGTTTTAAGGCTTCCATAAAATCAAGATTTTCTCTCTGCATTATAAAATGAATAACTGTTCCGCCCGCTCCGCATCCAAAGCAGTGAAAAAGCTGTTTATCAGGAGAGACCGAAAATGACGGAGACTTTTTATCATTATGAAGAGGACAAAGTCCTTGAAAACGGCTTCCCACCCTTTTCAGCTTTGTGTATTCCGAAACGATTTCCACTATATCATTTTTTTCAATTACTTCATCTATAAAGCTTTGAAAATCAGATGAAATTGCCATTTTCTCACCTCTTTGTTATATTATTCGACAGAAAACTCCGTTTTCCTTTTACAAAAACTAATTTGACGGAATAAAATATTTGCTGAACTTATCCATTGCATATCTATCCGTCATACCCGCTATATAATCTCTTACCTTTATAAGAACCTGACTTTCATCAGGAACTTCCATATCCTCTATAAACTCAGGGTTTGAAACATAAAGATTATAAAGACTTTCTATAATATGAAACGCCTTTTCTTCCTCTCTTTTAGCATAGGGGCGAAGATACACATTTTCAAACATAAAACTGCGAAGCCCCATCATTGCCTCAAAAACAGAATCTTCCATAATTATATCAGGCTTATTCAGGCTTTCCGAAATTATAGCATTTATCATTATATTCAATCTTTCAGAATGATTTCTTCCAAGTATTTTGACGAACTTTGCAGGAATTTGGTTCTCTTTCAGTTCTCCGCTTGATATGGCATCATCAATATCATGATTCACATAAGCAATTTTATCCGCAAAACGGATGATTTTACCCTCAAGAGTTTTAGGCATTTTATCCCCCGTGTGGCAGAGTATTCCGTCACACACCTCATCTGTTAAATTAAGTCCGCCTTTTTTCTCTAAAATATTAACAACTCTCAGGCTTTGTTCGTTGTGCTTAAAGCCGATAGGCGAAAGCTTGTCAAGCGTCCTCTCCCCTGCATGTCCGAAAGGGGTGTGCCCCAAATCATGTCCGAGAGCAATCGCTTCCGTTAAATCCTCGTTAAGTCTTAGTGCCCTTGCAATAGTTCTTGCAATCTGGGCAACCTCTAAAGTGTGAGTGAGACGGGTTCTTATATGGTCTCCGTCAGATTTTAAGAAAACCTGAGTTTTATGCTTGAGCCTGCGAAATGCCTTTGAATGAATTATTCTGTCTCTGTCCCTTTGAAAATCTGTTCTTAAAGAACATTTTTCTTCAAAGGTTGCTCTTCCCAAAGAGTCGCAGCTTCTAACTCCATACTCGCATATTGTATATTTTTCATTTTCCTCAATCTGCTCTCTTATGTTCACCATATCATTCCTTTTCTTTATCTTTTATGTTAAAATTCTACATATCCTGCAAATTTCCTTTTTTTGATTGACTAAATATTAAATCTGTTATATAATTATTATATAATGTACGGATTTTTTGAAAGGATAAAAAAATGGACTATCCAAGACTTGATGACAGATTAAAAAGTGTGGCAGATTTTATTCCCCCTTGTGATACATTTTTAGATGTGGGAACAGATCACGCATATCTGCCCGTTTATCTCCTGAAAAAAGGGATATGTAAAAAGGCAATAGCATCCGATTTAAGATGCGGGCCTCTTAAATCTGCTGAAAAGACAGCCTCATTATACGGCGAAAAAGAAAACATTTCCCTGAGACTTGGAAGCGGCTTTGAAACTGTTAAAAAGGGAGAGGTTTCATCTGCTGCAGTTTGCGGAATGGGCGGAATTTTGATTTCCGAAATTTTAAAAGCCTCTGATGAGGTTGTAAGAGAAATCAAAACCCTTATTCTTCAGCCTATGACGGCGGTTTATGAACTCCGTTGCTATCTTTACGAAAACGGATACACCATTGATGACGAGATTCTTGCGTCAGATAATGGCAAAATATATTCTATTCTTAAAGTTCATTCAGGAAAATGCGACGTACCGTCAAATGCAGAAATATTTATGGGAAAGCATATTCTCCTGAAAAACGGCGAACTTTATACCAAATACAAGCAAAAACAGATAAAAAAGCTTGAGGCACAAATACAGGGAATAAAAAAATCCCGCAACACTGAAAACAAACAAAAGCTTGAAGAGACAGAAAAACTTTTGAACGATATAAAAAATCTTTTATAAGGAGGACAGATTATGGTTTTACTTGAAGAAATTTTAAGCTTTCTCCGCACAGGTTTTCCCGAAGAGTTAAAAGAAGAATGGGATAACGTTGGACTTATGACAGGAGATGAAAACCAGAACATAAACAAGGTTTTGGTGACTCTTGACGTTACATCAGACACAGTTCGGGAAGCAATTTCCTTTGGTGCCGAGCTTATTATATCCCACCACCCCCTTATATTTTCACCTATTAAAAATATAACCGAGGACAATGCCACAGGGAGTCTTCTTCGCCAGCTTATAAAACACGATATTTCCGTTTACAGTATGCACACCAATTTCGACAAAGCAAAGGGCGGAATGAACGACTTGCTCGCAGAAAAACTGGGTCTTTTATATGTACGTGAATATTTTGAAGATGAGCTTTTGACCCCTGAGGGGAAAAAGCTTGATAACATTGGAAGAGTGGGAACTCTTCCATCCCCTATGACTCTTGATGACTTTGCAGATTTTGTTAAGGCATCTCTTGACTCATCCGCCATAAAGGTTTTCGGAAATGGCGACGAAACCGTTAAAAACATTGCCCTTTGTTCAGGTAGCGGAGGCAGTATGCTTTACTCTGCATACAATTCAGGGGCAGATGTTTACGTTTCTTCAGACCTTGGACATCATCATGCACAGACCGCTTCCGAAATAGGTCTTAATATGATAGATGCAGGACATTTTGAAACAGAAAATATAATTTGTCAATATTTATACGATGTTTTAAATTCTGAGTTCCCCGATTTGCTCATTAAAAAATCGGATGCAGAACCTTATTACAGAAGTATTTAGTTAGGAGGAATTAAATTGAAACTTAGACAGGTTATGGAGCTTCTTGATGCGAAAATTCTTTGCGGAGAGGATAAGCTTGATATCGAAGTTAATTCCGCTTGCGGATGCGACCTTATGAGCGATGTTTTAGCCTTTGTTAAAGACAAAGCACTTCTTCTTACAGGCCTTGTTAATCCACAGGTTATAAGAACTGCCGAAATGATGGATATTTCTGCCATTGTTTTTGTGAGAGGGAAAATGCCTGACGAAAACACCTTATCCCTGGCAAATGAAAAGGATATGGTTATCTTTTCAACAGAAATGGCTCTTTACCCATCCTGCGGAAAGCTTTATTCAAACGGTCTTATTGCAAAAGGCAAGGGGGAATAATCGTGAGTGCAGAGCTTAAATTTCACTACACAGTTGACCCCGACGATTTTGCAAGAGCAGGTGAAACCTCAAGTGCGGTTAAGAAAAAGCTTAATCAACTTGGCTTTTCTCCCGAGGTAGTCAGAAAAACCGCTATCTCTATGTATGAGGGAGAAATTAATATGGTTATTCATGCAGACGGCGGAACAATTGATGTTGACATTTTCCCTGACAGAATAGAAATTATTATGAAGGACAAAGGTCCCGGAATTCCTGATATCGAAAAAGCTATGCAGGCAGGCTTCTCAACCGCCGACCATTCGGTGAGAGAGCTTGGCTTCGGTGCAGGAATGGGACTGCCAAATATGAAGAAATATAGTGATGAAATGTATATTGACACCGAAATCGGTGTTGGTACCACTGTTAAGCTTATTATCAAATCGGCTTAAACTCAAAGGAGTGATTTATCTTGAAAAAATACTGGCACTCAGTTACTTTAGATAAAGAGCTTTGCAAAGGCTGTACCAATTGCCTAAAACCCTGTCCGACTCAGGCTATAAGAGTTCAAAACGGCAAGGCTAAAATCTTAAAGGAACGCTGTATTGACTGCGGAGAGTGTATAAGAGTTTGTCCTTATCACGCCAAAAAGGCAGTTACCGACAGCTTTGATGTTCTTGATAATTATAAATATAAAGTTGCACTTACTGCACCTGCATTCTATGGTCAGTTTTCCATTGCAGAAGATGTTCCCACTATTCTTACCGCCATTACAGAAAGCGGATTTGATGATGTTTTTGAGGTTGCGGAGGGTGCAAGACAGATAAGCGAAAAAACAAGACAACTGCTTGAATGCGGAGAGCTTTTTAAACCCGCTATTTCCTCTGCCTGTCCTGCGGTTTTAAGACTTATTGCGGTTAAATTTCCAAATCTTGTGGAAAACATAATTCCACTCAGGTCTCCAATGGAGGTTGCCGCAAAGCAGGCAAGAGATGCCGCTGTTAAAAAAACAGGTCTTTTGCCTGAGGAAATCGGAATATTCTTTATAAGTCCTTGTGCCGCAAAGGCAACAAGCGTTAAGGACCTTTTAACCGTACATAAATCAGAGGTTGACGGAGTTCTTTCAATGAAAGAAGTCTTTTTAAAAATTGCCAAAAACGTTGGAAAGGTTTCTGCCCCAAAAGATTTTGACATTGCTGGCAGCGAGGGAATGAAATGGGCACTTAACGGTGGCGAAAGTGCAGGAATTAAAGGCAAAAAAACCATTGCCGTTGACGGAATTAAAAACGTTATCAGCGTTCTTGAGGCAATTGAAGACGGAAAGCTTTCGGATATAGATTTTGTTGAGGCTTTAGCCTGCACAGGCGGATGCCTTGGAGGCCCTCTTACTGCGGAGAATAATTTTGTTGCAAGGTCAAGGCTACAGAGAATGTGCGACAATGCAAACAAAAAAGAAGACGCCACTCTTGACGAAAACACAAACTATTTCTGGGACGAACCCGTTGTTTACAGACCTGTTTTAAACCTTGACACAAATATTATCCGTGCTATGGAAAAAATGAACGAAATAGAAAGCATATATGAAAGACTTCCAAAGCTTGACTGCGGGTCTTGCGGTTCTCCAAGCTGCCATAGCCTTGCAGAGGATATAGTTCGCGGTTATGCAAAGGAAACAGACTGCATCTTTGTTCTTAAAGAAAAACTTAAGAATCTAGCTGATTAAGGAGATTAATATGAAAGTATCAGATATTGCCGAAAAGCTTGGGCTTACATTAAAAGCTGGCGAAGGCGGAATTTCAAAAGAAGTTTCAGGATGTTACATAGGCGACCTTTTAAGCCTTGCAATGGCAAGGCTCTCAAAAGGAAATGTGTGGATTACCATACAGACAAATATAAATATTGTTGCGGTTTCATCTCTCAGCGACATTGGCCTCATTATTCTTCCCGAGGGACTTTGCCCCGATGAAAATGCGGCTAAAAAAGCAGATATGGAGGATATTCCTATTTTCTCCTCGGATAAGACCGCTTACGAACTTGCAACTGCCCTTTCGGAGTGCGGAATATGAAGCTTTGGTATGACCTTCACATTCACTCATGTCTTTCTCCCTGCGGAGATAACGATATGACTCCCAACAATATAGTGAATATGGCTCTTTTAAAAGGACTTGATGTTATTGCGGTTTCAGACCATAACTCCTGTGGAAACGTCCGCTCCGTTATGAAAGTTGCAGACGGAAGGCTTCTGGTTATTCCTGCCATGGAAATTGAGACCTCAGAAGAAGTTCATATGCTTAGTCTTTTTCCCACAATTGAGGCGGCAGAAGAAATGGAAAATATTATTAAAAGCCATTCATCAGGGATTATAAATAACCCCGAAATTTTTGGAAATCAATTGTATATGGATGAAAACGACAATGTGACAGGAGAAGAGACAAGACTTTTAGTCAGTGCAACATCCCTTGATATATATGAAACCGCAAGCTTTGTGAAAAGCCTTGGCGGTGTGCCTATTCCTGCACACATTGACCGCTCAAGCTACAGCATTATTTCAAACCTTGGTTTCATTCCTCCCGATATTAATTTCCCCTGTGTGGAAATAACAGAAAAAAATCTGGAGACCTTTTCAAAGGACTATAAAAACTTTAATGTTATCACTGATTCGGATGCCCATTATTTATGGGACATAAGCGAAAAAATAAGGTATTTTGAAACCGATAACAAAATAATAGAAAATATTTTGCAAAGTTTGTGCAAATTACCATAAGTAAATTTGTCGTTAAATATAGATTTTTCTTTAATTCTCTGGTATAATTGTTATGGTATTTAACATATTATGTTATTTTTTTAACAAAGTGTATAAATAAAAGGCGCAGCCTTTTGTTATATATAAAATTTATCATACTATCAAGGTAGGAGGTTTTTAAGTAAATGGAAAACAAAACTATCCCATTCAACGGGACAAAAGAACAAGAAGAACGCTTGATGGCTGTGATTGAAAAGTATAAAAATCTGGACGGAGCAACAATCCCTGTTCTTCACGAAGCTCAGGAAATATATGGATATCTTCCATATGAAGTTCAAGTGATGATTTCTAAAGGACTTGATGTTCCGATTGCTGAAATTTACGGAATTATTACTTTTTACACACAGTTCTCCCTTAATCCAAAGGGCAAGTACAACATCGGCATTTGTCTTGGAACCGCTTGTTATGTTAAGGGTTCAGGAGACATCTTAGAAAAGACAAAGCAGATACTCGGAATTGATGTTGGAGAATGCACTCCTGACGGATTATTCTCAATTGATGCAACTCGTTGTATCGGTGCTTGCGGTCTTGCACCTGTTTTGACAGTTAATGATGATGTTTACGGAAGAATTACTGTTGATGATGTTGAAGACATTATTAATAAGTACAGATAAAAATGAGAGAAATTTCATTACACATTCTTGATATCGTTCACAATTCAATTGCTGCAGGAGCCAGCTTGATAGAGGTTTTTATTACAGAAGACAAAAAAGAAAATCTTTTCTCCGTTGTTATCCGCGATAACGGGAAAGGAATGGATAAAGAGCTTTTAGAGTCTGTTATCGACCCTTTCACCACAAGCAGGTCAACAAGAAAGGTTGGACTTGGCATTCCTCTTTTTAAGCTTGCTGCAGAAAACACAGGCGGAAGCTTTCATATAACATCCGAGGTTGGCAAAGGAACAGAGGTTTTAGCAAACTTCGTTCACGACTCTATTGACAGACAACCACTTGGTGATATGGCAGAAACAATGCTTGGTCTTTTTTCGTCTTATGAACATATTAATTTTGTTTATAAGCACAGAATTGATGAAAATGAATTTTCCGTTAATACCGAAGAGATTAAAACTGTTCTAAACGGTGTTTCCTTTTCGGAGCCAAGTATATATATGTGGCTTTGCGATTATCTTAAGAATGGTGAAAAAGAGCTTATAATTTAGCTTATAAGTAAGGTTTAAAATAACTAATATTATGGAGGTTATATTTATGAAAAGTTTAGCAGAGCTTGAAGCACTTAGAAATAAAGTTGCAGGTTCAGTTACTTTGAGAAAAGACGACCACGCTATCCGTGTTGTTATTGGTATGGCAACTTGCGGTATTGCTGCTGGTGCCCGTCCTGTTATGGCAGCTTTTATGGAAGAGGCAGCAAAGAGAAACCTTGAACATGTTGCAGTTACACAGACAGGATGCATCGGTATGTGCCGTCTTGAACCTATCGTTGAGGTTTTAGTGCCCGGCGAAGAAAAAGTTACTTATGTTAAAATGACTCCTGAAAAGGCCAAAGAGGTTGTTGCAGAACACATCGTTAACGGCAGACCTGTTGCAAAATACACAATTGGTGCTCAGGATTAATTTAAACTGTTGAAAAATTTTTGAAAGGTAGGAACTTATAGTTATGGATATAGTTAGAGGTCATATTCTATGCTGCGGCGGTACCGGTTGTACATCTTCGGGATGTAATGCCATTATCGAAGAAATGGAAAAGCAGCTGGAAGCAAACGGCTTAACTAAAGAATTTAAAGTTATTAAAACAGGTTGTTTCGGTCTTTGTGCTTTAGGTCCGATTATGATTGTTTATCCTGAAGGAGCTTTCTACAGCCGTGTTCAGGTTGAAGATGTTAAAGAAATCGTTGAAGAACATCTTTTGAAAGGTAGAATTGTTAAAAGACTTCTTTATCAAGAAACAGTTGAAGAAGATAACATCAAAAGCCTTAACGAAGTTGATTTCTATAAAAAACAGATGCGTCTTGCTCTCCGCAACTGCGGTGTTATAGACCCTGAAAATATTGATGAATACATTGCTGTTGACGGTTACAAAGCTCTTGGTAAAGTTTTAACAGAAATGTCAAGAGAAGATGTTATTGAAGAAATCAAAAAGTCAGGTCTTCGTGGTCGTGGCGGCGGTGGTTTCCCAACAGGTATGAAATGGGATTTCACTTACAAGGCAGAAGGCGAACAGAAATATGTCGCTTGTAATGCCGACGAAGGTGACCCCGGTGCATTTATGGACAGAAGTATCTTAGAGGGTGACCCACACAGCATTATTGAAGCTATGGCTATTGCAGGTTATGCAGTTGGTGCAAATCAGGGTTACATTTACATAAGAGCTGAATACCCAATCGCAGTTAAGAGACTTGCTATTGCTATTGACCAGGCAAGAGAATACGGATTACTTGGTAAAAACATTTTCGACACAGGCTTCGACTTTGACCTTGACATTCGTCTTGGTGCAGGTGCGTTCGTTTGTGGTGAAGAAACTGCTCTTATCACATCTATCGAGGGTAAACGTGGTGAGCCTCGTCCTCGTCCTCCGTTCCCTGCTGTTAAAGGTCTTTTTGGTAAACCAACACTTCTTAACAACGTTGAAACCTATGCTAATATAACACAGATTATCTTAAACGGTGCTGAATGGTTCCAGACTATCGGTACTGAAAAGAGCAAGGGCACAAAAGTATTTGCCCTTGGCGGAAAAATCAACAACACAGGTCTTGTTGAAATTCCAATGGGAACAACTCTTCGTGAAATCGTTGAAGAAATCGGTGGCGGTATTCCAAACGGAAAGAAATTTAAAGCTGCTCAGACAGGCGGTCCTTCAGGCGGATGTATTCCTGCTCATCTTATGGACACACCTATTGACTACGATTCACTTATCAGCATTGGTTCAATGATGGGTTCAGGCGGTCTTATCGTTATGGACGAAGACAACTGTATGGTTGACATTGCGAAATTCTTCCTTGAATTCACCGTTGATGAATCCTGCGGTAAATGTACTCCTTGCCGTATCGGTACTAAGAGACTTTACGAGCTTCTTACAAAGATTACTGACGGTAAAGGTACTATGGAAGACCTTGACAAGCTTGAAGAACTTTGCTACAGCATAAAAGAATCTTCACTCTGCGGTCTCGGACAAACAGCTCCAAACCCTGTTCTAAGCACACTCCGTTATTTCAGAGACGAATACGAAGCTCATGTTCGCGATAAGGTTTGTCCTGCTGGTGTTTGTAAGAAACTTGTTAAGTATTCAATTGTTGCTGACAAGTGTAAGGGTTGCAGTGCTTGTGCAAGAAAGTGTCCTGTTGGTGCTATCACAGGCGAAATCAAAAATCCTTATGTTATTGATTCTGATAAATGTATTAAGTGCGGCGTATGTATTGATACATGTAAATTCGGCGCTATCATTAAAAAATAGAGAAGGGAGATTAAAGACATGGATATGGTTAATATAAAAATAAACGGTCAGGATATGAGCGTTCCAAAAAACTACACTGTTTTAGAAGCTGCAAGAGAAGCTGGCATTGAAATTCCTACCCTTTGCTATTTAAAAGATGTTAGCAAAACAGGTTCATGCAGAATGTGTGTTGTTGAAATCAAAGGTGCAAGAAACCTTCAGGCTGCTTGTGTTTACCCCGTTGCAGAAGGTCTTGAAGTATTAACAAATACTCCAAAGGTTAGAAAAGCAAGAAAAAACACTCTTGAACTTATTCTTTCAAACCACGAAAGAACTTGTCTCACCTGTGTGAGAAACAGAAATTGTGAACTTCAGAAATTAAGCGAAGACTTAGGTGTTACAGAAATTGCCTATGACGGCGTAAGAAACACTTATGAGCTTGACAATCTTTCACCATCTATCGTAAGAGACAACAACAAATGTGTTCTCTGTCGCAGATGTGTTAGTGCTTGTAAAGATATTCAGACAGTTTCAGTTATTGATGCTACAGAAAGAGGCTTTAAAACAGAAATTGCATCTGCATTCAGAAAATCTCTTGCTGAAGTTCCTTGTGTGAACTGCGGACAGTGTATTGCTGCTTGTCCTGTTGCTGCTCTCAGAGAAAAAGATGATACAGAAAAAGTTTGGGATGCTATCGCAAGCGAAGATAAATATGTTATCGTTCAGACTGCTCCTGCAGTCAGAGCAGGTCTTGGTGAAGAATTTGGTTATCCTATGGGAACACCTGTTACAGGCAAAATGGCCGCTGCTCTTAGAAGAATGGGCTTTGACAAAGTGTTTGATACAAACACTGCTGCCGATGTTACAATCCTTGAAGAAGGAACAGAGTTCCTTGATAGATTACAAAACGGCGGAAAGCTTCCGATTATCACATCTTGTAGCCCTGGTTGGGTTAGATTCTGTGAATATAACTTCCCTGATTTCATCGACAATCTTTCAAGCTGTAAATCACCTCACGAAATGTTTGGTGCACTTCTTAAATCTTACTATGCTGAAAAGATAGGTGTTGATCCTGCTAAGATTTTTGTTGTTTCAGTTATGCCTTGTGTTTCTAAGAAATACGAATCACAGAGACCTGAACTTGGCGGAGAATATCCTGACGTTGATGTTGTTATCTCAACAAGAGAGCTTGCAAGAATGATTAAGCAGGCAGGTATCCGCTTTACAGAACTTCCTGACGAAGGCTTCGACAATCCATTTGGAGAACCAACAGGTGCCGGCGTTATCTTCGGTGCAACAGGCGGTGTTATGGAGGCTGCTCTTCGTACAGTTGTTGAAAAGCTTGAAGGCAAAGCTCTTGCAAATATTGATTTTGAAGCAGTTAGAGGTACTGAAGGTATTAAAGAAGCTACTCTTACTGTTGCAGGTCAAGAGGTTAAGATTGCTGTTGTTAACGGTCTTGGCAATGCAAGAAAAGTTCTTAACGATATAAGAGCAGGCAAAGCAGATTACCACTTTATCGAAGTTATGGCTTGTCCCGGCGGATGTATCAACGGTGGCGGTCAGCCAATCGTTCCTGCATCAGTTCGTATGGAGCTTGACCTTAAAGTTGAAAGAGCAAAAGCTCTTTATGCTGAAGATAAAGCAGCAAAGGTTCGTAAGAGCCACGAAAATCCTGATGTTCTCAAGATTTATGAAGAATATCTTGGTGAACCGGGCGGACACAAAGCTCACGAACTTCTTCACACTCACTACACAAAGAGAAGTCTTTACTAAGATAAAATAAAATAACCCTCCGCACTGCGGAGGGTTATTTATTTTATCAAAAACACGGATATTAAAGCTCCGAATGTTCCCATTATTATATCAACCATTGTGTCTGAAAGCGAATTATTTTGTGCGGTAGTTTTAAATATTTTATCACAGGCAAACTCAAATATTTCCCATATGCCTGCTCCCGATAATGCCACAAAAAGAGAAAATAATTTTCTCAAAATCATATTCTTTCCTTTGCTTATTTTTAAAAATATTTCACTGCCTAGCTGATAAAGCAGAAAGCCTGAAGAAAAATGGAGAAGCTTATCCCAGTTTTCGATTTTGTGATATGCCCCTAATGTTCTTCCGCCATACACCGAAAACAAAATAAACAAAAGAACAAACAAAAATGATTTCTTTGAAAATAGTTTAAGCCATTTATTTATTAGAAAGAACAAAAACACAGTTCCTATTGTTAAAAGACAGTTAAAAAGCGTAAAAAAATCGGCTATTATAAGACCTATAATTCCGTGGAAAGCAGGTACGATACTGAAGCAAAGCGAAATTTTTAAATCAGAAAACATTTTTTTCTCCTTATAACCTTGACAAAATCTGATATTTCATATAATATTTAAGATAGATTTTTTGAAAGGACTTTTAATATGATACAGAATATTCTAACCGTTGGTAATCAGGTTTTGATTTTATTTATATTAATCGCCATTGGCGTCTGTTGCAACAAGGCAAAGCTTTTTGGCGGCATAGCAGTTAAGGGAATGACAAACCTTGTTTTATATATTGTTACCCCTTGTGTTATAATTAATTCCTTTTGCAGAGAATTTAATTCGCAAATGCTTAAAGGACTTTTTATCACAGTAATAGCTGCAATAATCACATACATAATTTTTATTGCCATTTCACTTTTTGTTATTCACGATAAAGACACAAAAAGAGAAAAGGTTCTTCGGTTTGGCTCGGTTTTTGCCAACTGCGGATTTATGTCGCTCCCTCTTCAGGCAGCAATACTTGGTTCTGACGGAGTTTTCTTTGGTGCAGTTTATATTGCGATTTTTAATATAACCTTTTGGACCTATGGCGTTTATCTTATGAGCGGAGACAGAAAAAATGTTTCAGGGAAAAAGCTTATTTTAAACCCAGGAATTATCGGCACTATACTCGGAATAATTGTTTTTCTTATTCCATACAAGCTTCCCGAAACTCTGGGCACAGCAATTGGACATATGGCAGCTCTTAACACTCCCCTTCCTATGGTTGTTATTGGGTATCATTTGGCCGAATCGGGACTTAAGATAAAAGGTGTTTCCGTTTATCTTGCAATGATTTTAAAGCTTATTGTTTTTCCGCTTATTATGCTTTTGGGATGTTTGGCATTTGGAATTTCAGGAATTATTATGATTTCTCTCGTTATCTCTGCAGCATCCCCTATTGCTGCTGTTACCACAATGTTTTCAGAAAGGTTCGGACAGGACACCCCTCTTTCTGCATCTATTGTTTCGGTTTCAACACTGCTTTCAATAATAACCATGCCCATAATCATCGGACTTGCAATGGCATTTTAGAAACAAAAAAAGGTTTGTCTTTCGACAAACCTTTTTTATTTATATGCTATTTATTTTCTATCTGCTAAAGTTGTTTTTATTGTTATAACAATAAATGCAACAACCAAGTATGCAACAAGAACATATCTTATTGACCATGCATACCACCATTCTGAACGGAGGGATGCAAGTGCAGGAATAATCCCCACTACAAAGTTTCTTATTTTAGCAAAGAAACCAATCCAAAGAGACGCAAGTCCCACAACTCCCATAAAGATTGCATAGTTATTTGCTCTTTTTGTATTTTTAATAACATGTGTTTTTCCAAGTGCAAAAAGCACCACTGCAAAAACAAAGAATAACGCCGCAAGAACTTTCATAACAGTTGGAACTGTATTAATGTATAAACCGCCATAGGCTGACTCAACAAATCCAAGAGCAATAAGTCCCACAACTCCCCAGGATAAATTTATCATATACCAGTTGGTGAGCTTATCGATTTTCTCCTTTTTCTCTCTTCTTTTGTTTCTCTTAAGCTCTACATCAGATTTTGAAATTGCCATTAATCATTTCCCCCTAAAATTCATCGTATTCGTACATAATCACGGATAAAACTGAACTTGCAACCGTTTCTGTTCTAAGTATTCTCTTTCCAAGTCCAATGGTTTTTATTCCAAGCTCCTCAGCAAGCTTTGCCTCGCTGTCTGAAAAACCACCCTCAGGACCTATTATAATCCCGATTTCCTTGGCTTTCTTGTTATCTCTTAGAATTTCTTTTAAACCATGTTCCCCGTCATGCCCTAAAACTTCATAAGGCATAAGAGAGACATCCATTTCTTTCATATGGTTTAAAGCCTCTTTAAACTCTACAGGCTCCACAACCTTTGGAACAACCCCTCTTCCGCATTGTTTAACAGCTTCACGGCTAATTTTGTTCCACCTTTTAATCTTCTCATTATCCTTAACTTTAGCAATACACCTGTCAGTTTTAACGGGAACTATTCTAAAAACTCCAAGCTCCACACATTTTTGAATTATCTGCTCCATTTTGTCTGACTTTGGAATCCCTTGAAAGACCGTTACCTTAACATTTGGCTCGCTTTCGGATATCTTTTGGCTTTTAATTCTGCATTTTACTAAGCCTGTTTCAATTTCTTCAATTTCGGATAAATACTCCGTACCTGTTCCGTCAAACACAAGCACTTCGTCCCCCGTTTGCATACGGAGAACTTTTTTTATATGAGATGCATCCTCTGTGAGAATTATAAAGCCATCCTTAACATTCTCCGGCTCGGTGAAAAAACTTCTCATAAATTTCCCCCAATATATCCGAATTCATATAAAATATTCTATCATAATAAACCAAAAATTGCAATAGTTTAGACTAAAAATATTACAAAATTATTACAAATATTATAGTTTATTGCATAAAATCATAGACCATTCGCCCTCGGTTTTAACTTCGAGAATATTAAGTTCTGCTTCCTTTAGTTTTTCTATAACTTCATCGCATCTTTCATTTATTATTCCCGAACAAATGAAATATCCGTCTTCTTTCATAAACATATGAACATATTTTGAAAGGGCAATAATAACATCCGCAACAATGTTTGCAATTACCAAATCAAATTTCTCATCGGAAAGCACCTTCTGGATGTTTTCATCCGTTGTTATGTCCCCTGCATAGCCTGTCATTTTTTCTTTTTCAATTCCATTAAGTTCAAGGTTTGAAAAAGACACATCAACTGCCATAGGGTCAATATCAACCGCAGTTACTTCCCTTGCACCAAGCAAAAGGGCAATAACCGACAAAATTCCGCTTCCGCATCCAAGGTCTAAAACCCTGTCACCTTTTTTTATATTCTTTTCTATTCCCTCAATGCACATTCTTGTGCTTTCGTGGGAGCCTGTCCCAAAACTCATACCTGGATTTATACGAAAAACAACTCTGTCTGTTTCAGGAACTTCTTCCCACTCAGGAACAATAAGCACTTTTTCACCGACGGGAATAGGCTTAAAATACTGTTTCCAGTTTTCAGACCAGTCTTCGTCCTTAACGTTTTCAAGGCTGAGTTCAAGACTTCCGAACGTATCCGCATTTTCTTCTTTAAGGCTTTTTAAACCCTCTTTGATTTTGAAAAGAGTATCCTTTCCCTCTTCGTCGTCACTTAAATAAACGGTTATGGTTGTGTCCTGACTCTTTAGTTTTTCAAGCTCTTCATCAACATAATCCCAATATTTTCTGTTGTTTTCAAGAAACTCCTTGAAATCTTCCTTGTCGGATATTTGAATCCCGCTTATTCCAAGGTCATATAACATTCCCGAAACAGGCTCAATTCCATCTTTTGAGGTTATTATTTTCACTTCAACCCAATTCATAAAACTATTTTCTCCCGTATTATTTGAACAAATCCTTCATTTTATCAAAAAAGTTCTTTTTTTGATTATATTTTGCAGTGTCCACATTTTCATCAAAGTTTCGTAAAATTTCTTTTTGCTTGTCATTAAGATTTTTAGGGATTTCCACCTTAATAGTAACGTACTGGTCACCTCTTGCCCCTCCGCCGTGAAGCTTCGGAACCCCCTTGCCTCTTAGTCTGAAAACTGTTTCGGACTGAGTTCCCTCCGGAATATTATATTTAACCTTTCCGTCAATTGTGGGAACTTCTATTTCTGCACCAAGGGTTGCCTCGACAAAGGTTATGGGACATTCACACATTATATCGCTTCCGCGTCTTGTGAATATCTTATGCTTTTTAACTCTTGCCACAACAAGCAAATCACCTGCAGGACCACCATTTTTCCCTGCATCTGCCTGACCGCTCATTGAAATAATCTGTCCGTCATCAATTCCTGCTGGAATATTAACCTTAATTTTTCTTGATTTTCTTGCAGTTCCCGCACCACGGCAGGTCTTACAAGGCTCTTTAATAATTTTCCCCGTTCCGTGGCAGGCATCACATGGACGGGTGCTCTGGAAACTGCCGAACGCAGTTCTCTGCACACTTCTAACCTGCCCCGTTCCGCCACACATTCCGCAACGTTCAGCACTTGTTCCCTCTGCCGCTCCTGTTCCGCTGCAGGAAGAACATTTTTCGGTTCTTGATACATTAAGCTCAATTTCACAGCCAAAGCACGCCTGCTCAAAGGTAAGCTCAACACTATACTGAAGGTCTCTGCCCTTTTGAGGGGCATTTGGATTTCTTCTTGATGAACCTCCAAAGCCACCGCCGAAACCTCCACCGAAAAAGCTTTCAAATATATCTCCAAAATCGCCGAAACCACCATAGCCTCCCGCTCCGCCGTAGCCCCCTGCCTGAGGGTCAACTCCTGCGTGGCCGAACTGGTCATAGCGTTGTCTTTTCTCGCTGTCGCTTAAAACTTCATAAGCCTCGGAGGCTTCCTTAAACTTTTCTTCAGCCTCTTTTGCCTTATCCCCCGGATTTAAATCAGGATGATACTTTTTGGCAAGCTTTCTGTATGCCTTTTTAAGCTCGTCGGCTGACGCAGATTTATCCACGCCAAGCACTTCATAATAATCTCTTTTATCAGCCATTTCCTAAAACCTCATTAAATCATTTCAACTAAAATTCACATATGGGAGAACAAAATGTTCTCCCATATCCTCTTTTTTCTTTAGTTATCTTCGTCAACTACTTTATAATCTGCATCAACAACATTGTCATCGTGCGGAGCATCCTGTGGTGCCCCTTGCTGAGCCTGCGCCTGTGCCTGAGCATCCGCATAAAGCTTCTGTGAAATTTCATAGAATTTCTTTGTTGTCTCTTCTGTCTGTGCCTTAACCTTTTCTGTGTCGAAAGGTTCTGCTTTGATAAGATCTTTTAATTTGTTAAGCTCTGCTTCTACTCCTGCTTTTTCATCAGCTGAAACTTTATCTCCAAGTTCTGAAAGAGTCTTTTCTGTCTGGTAAACTAAGTTGTCTGCCTGATTTCTAACATCAACCTCTTCCTTTTTCTTCTTATCCTCTTCGGCAAATTTTTCAGCTTCCTTAACTGCCTTTTCAATATCTTCATCAGAAAGGTTTGTGCTTGATGTAATTGTTATATCCTGTTGATTTCCTGTTCCAAGGTCTTTTGCAGTTACATGAACGATACCGTTTGCATCAATATCAAATGAAACCTCAATCTGCGGAACACCTCTTGGAGCCGGTGGAATATTTGTGAGTGAGAAACGTCCGAGAGTTTTGTTGTATGCCGCCATTTCACGTTCACCTTGAAGAACATGAACTTCAACACTTGTCTGGTTATCTGCTGCTGTTGAGAACACCTGAGACTTATTTGTTGGAATAGTTGTGTTTCTTTCAATAATCTTTGTGAACACACCGCCCATTGTTTCAATACCAAGTGAAAGCGGAGTTACATCAAGAAGAACAAGGTCATCAACATCACCGCTCAAGACACCTGCCTGAATACTTGCACCAATTGCAACACATTCGTCAGGATTAATGCCCTTGTGTGGTTCTTTGCCGATAAATCTCTGAACGGCTTCCTGAACTGCAGGGATTCTTGAAGAACCGCCAACAAGTAAAACCTTGTCGATTTCACTTGGTGAAATACCTGCATCGGAAAGAGCATTCTTTGTTGGTATCATTGTCTGTTCAACTAAATCAGCTGTGATTTCGTTGAATTTCTGTCTTGTAATTGTTATATCAAGATGCTTTGGACCTGTTTGATCTGCTGTTATAAACGGAAGATTAACATTTGTGCTCATAACACCTGAAAGCTCGATTTTTGCTTTTTCAGCAGCTTCCTTTAATCTCTGGAGAGCCATTTTATCCTGTCTTAAATCAATTCCGTTTTCTTTCTTAAATTCGTCTGCAAGGTAGTTCATAACCTTATCATCGAAATCATCACCGCCGAGACGGTTGTTACCGCTTGTTGCAAGAACTTCAAAAACACCGTCGCCAATTTCAAGAACTGATACGTCGAATGTTCCGCCGCCAAGGTCATAAACCATAATCTTCTGGTCTGTATCCTTATCAAGTCCGTATGCTAAAGCTGCAGCCGTTGGCTCGTTTATAATTCTCATAACCTCAAGACCTGCAATTTTACCTGCATCCTTTGTTGCCTGTCTCTGTGCATCGCTGAAATATGCAGGAACTGTGATAACTGCCTGAGATACCTTCTCTCCAAGATAGCTTTCTGCATCTGCCTTTAATTTCTGGAGAATCATTGCTGAAATTTCCTGTGGTGTGTAATTCTTATCATCAATACCAACTTTATAATCAGTTCCCATTTCTCTTTTGATTGACATAATTGTTCTGTCAGGGTTTGTTATTGCCTGTCTTTTCGCAACCTGACCTACAAGTCTTTCACCTGCTTTTGTGAATGCAACAACTGACGGAGTTGTTCTTGCTCCCTCGGGATTTGCAATAACAGTTGGCTCACCGCCCTCTAATACTGCAACACATGAGTTTGTTGTTCCTAAATCAATACCTATAATCTTTGCCATAATATTTTAAACACCTTTCTTAATATATTCTAAAATTAGTTTGCAACCTTGACAACCGAATGTCTTACTACTTTATCTTTATACATATAACCTTTCATAAATTCTTCGGTTATAATATTTTCTCCATACTCTTCGTTATCCTCGTGCATAACGGCATTATGCATTTCAGGATTAAACTCTTTGCCTACACTTTCAATTTCGGATACGCCGATTTCAGTTAAAACATCAAGAAACTGCTTATCTATCATTTTAACGCCCTCTGCAATTTTTTCATCAGCCTCAAGCACTGATGTTATTGCTCTTTCCATATTATCTTTAACAGGAAGAAGCTTTTCTATCATATCGCAAACAGCCATTTTATAAAGCTCTTCTTTTTCTTTCTGTGTTCTTTTTTTGAAGTTATCAAACTCTGCCGCATGACGCATAAGCTTATCTTTAAGGCTTTCTATTTCCTGATTAAGTTTTTCTTCTTCACTGACTTCAGGAGAAATATCTTCTGCCTCTATAGTCTCTTCAATTTCTTCAATTTCTTCAATTTCTTTAATTTCTTCGGTTTCTTCTATAATATCTTTTTCCTTTTCACTCATCATTTGTCATCTCCTTTTTTCAGTCGTTTCTTATTTTCTCTATTCTTGTCTCTAAACATTTTACTTAGGCTTTTTGAAAAATATTCAATGCTTGATACAACCTTGGAATAATTCATTCTCATAGGACCGATAACCCCGATTATCCCCGTTAGGTCATCGCTTATTTTATACGGCGACAAAATAACACTGTTGTTTTTAAGCTGAGGAATTGGGTTTTCATCACCTATAAGAATTTTCACATTGGAATCCTCTGCATTTAATTTTATCATTTCCCCAAGGTCTTGCTTGTTTTCAAACAACTCAAAAATTTCCTTAATTTTGTTAACATCGGAATATTCGGGAAACCTTAGAATATTTGTTGTTCCCTCCATAAAAACATCCCTTGTGTCAACCTCTGATATTGCCTCGTGGACAATTTCGAGAACCGATGTTAAAAGCTCTACGTTCTCGCCAACCGCATTCTGCACTTCCATAATATTTGAAAGTCCGATTTCCGAGCCTTTAAGCCCTGCAAGGTTTTCATTAAGTATATTGTTGATATTCTGAATATCTTCATCATAAATCTCACTTTTAAGACGAAGCATTTTATTCTTTATCATACCCTCGCCCGTTGCGATAATAAGCATAACACTTCTTTCATCAATTTTCACAAGCTTTATGCTTTTCACCACACCTTTTTCAATTCGGGGAAGCATCCCGATGGTTGGCAGATTAGTAACAGCTGAAAATGCTGCAGAAACATCCCTCACAATTTTATCAAGGTCACGAACCTTTCCAAGCATTGCACTTTTCATCGTCTCTATCTCATTTGCAGTTACTTCATACCTTTTCATAAGGCTGTCAACATAAAGTCTGTAACCAAGGTTTGATGGAACTCTTCCCGCTGATGTGTGAGGCTGGATTAAAAGCCCCATATCTTCAAGGTCGCCCATTTCGTTTCTGATTGTTGCAGCACTTAAATTAAGCTCAGGTCTTTTAGAGATACTTCTTGAGCCAACCGGCTCTGCTGTGTTTATATAATCTTCCACAATCGCCTGAAGTATCATGCTTTTTCTTTCATCTAAGCTCATTTTTTCACCTCTTTGTTAGCACTCACTCACAAAGAGTGCTAAAACATAGTTATAATATATCACCATATAGGCTTTTTGTCAATAGCTTTACTGAGAAAATTTACACAAAATCACATAAAATTCCATTTTGTATATAGAGCATATTTTCATTTATATATAGTCTGTCATTCTTAAGTTTTAATACACCGTTTTTTATATATTTTTCCAAGGGTTTTTTATACACATCAAAAATATCCGCTCCAAAAAGCCCCTTAAATTCCGTTATGCTTATGCCCTCTGTTTTTCTAAGCCCCATAAACATAAACTCTGCTCTTTTTTCTTCCTCCGAAAGCTTTATATAGTCTTCCTTTTTTCCTGCCCCTGAAATATACTCATCTATATTTCTTGGATTTGAATACCTTTCATAATCTATTGAAGAATACGCCCCTGCACCAAGCCCGATATATGGCATAAGAGACCAATATTTTAAGTTATGACGTGATTCTTTTCCCATCTTTGCAAAGTTTGAAATCTCATAGCGCAAAAAACCTTTATCTTCCAAAATTTTTACTGCTAAATCATACATGTCTCCGTTTAAGTCCTCATCGGGAAGATTTAATTTTTGATTATAAAAGGGAGTTCCCTCTTCTATTTTAAGCCCGTAGCAGGATATATGAGAAAGCCCCAGCTCTTTAACTTCAAAAAGAGTTTCTTCCCACATTTTGAGGCTTTGGTCCGGAAGTGCAAACATTAAATCCGCGGAAATATTTTCAAAACCTGCATCTTTTGCATTTTTAAGGCAGACTAAAAAATCTTCTTTTTTGTGAATCCGTCCAAGGATTTTCAAAAGATTATTATGAGTTGACTGAAGCCCTATGCTTATTCTGTTTATCCCTGATTTTATATATCTTTCAAAATCTTCTTTCCCTGCGGTTTTCGGATTGCATTCAATGGTTATTTCCGCATCCCTTGAAATATTAAAATTTTTTTCCAGCTCTTTCATAAGTTTTTCAATATTTAGAGAATTAACTGCAGTTGGAGTTCCTCCACCGATATACACCGTGTCACAAGGAACACCTGCAAATTCCTTACCCTTTTTTCTTATCTCCGAAAAAAGGGCATCAAAATAAGCCTGCTCTTTTGAAAAGCAGTTTTCATAAGAATTGAAATCACAGTAATTACATTTTTTCATACAAAAGGGGATATGAACATATATCCCCATAGTCTTATCTATCAATCTTTATCACCTTTACTTCGTCTATTCCGTAGTATTCTAATAGGTATTTTGCATTTTCATCTATCTCCTCACCGCACACCACAAAAGGCACTGCAGGCGGACAAGTTACAGATAACCCCGCAAGGCATCTTCCAACTGCATCATCTGTTTTCACCGTCTCAAACGAAGACATCATAGCGTCCCTCATTGACATTTTAACCTTTGGCACTTCCATTTTCGGTGTTTCGGGATATGAAACATTTCTTTTCTCAATCTTTGAAAGTGCCTTTTCAATTTTCTCAAAATCCTCATCCCCGTTTTTTTCTGTAAACATCATAACAAGAAAATCAGGGTCCGAAAATTCAGGGATAATATTTTCTCTCTCTAAAATTCCAGAAAGCTCCTCTCCTGTGTAACCATACTCCTTTGCTGAAACCGTGATTTTAAGCGGTTCATTTCCTATTAAAGTATAGCCTTTTTCTTTAAGCCTTAATTTTAAACTTTCCACCTTTTCAGAAATTGATTTAATATTAAGTTCATTTTCTATATAAAAATTTGCCATATCAAGAGACTGCAGAATAAGATATGACGGACTTGTTGATGCAAAAAGTGCCATAGCATTCTCTGCATTCTCCTTTAAAAACTTTGGGGCATTCTTTGAAATATGAAGATATGCACCTCCCGTTAAAACAGGCAGGGTTTTGTGTGCCGAATCACAGCAGATATCCGCTCCCAAATCAATGGGATGACGGGAATTTTCAAGAAATTTGAGGTATGCCCCGTGAGCATTATCTACCATTAAAAGGCAATTATATTTTCTGCAGATACTACTGATTTTTTCAATATCTGCCACATTCCCAAGATAATCAGGACTGGTTATATAAAATGCCACAGGATTTTTTTCTTTCAGCACACTTTCAAGGCTTTCACAATCTATTTCGCAGGAAATCAAGGCTTTATCCTTTGAAAAGAACCATAAAACATCAATATCAAGAAGTGCCGCTCCCGAAACAAAGGCTTTATGCACATTCCTTGCGGCAACAATCAAGGGATTTTTCCCCTCTTTTTTTGCATAAACAAGTGCAAGATAAAGCATTGCTCTTATACAAAGAGATGAGCCTTCTGCAGAATACAGTGTTTCCCCAGTACCAAAAAGGCGGGATGCATTTTCCTGACTCATTCTTATAATTCCATTTGCACTATAAAGAACATCCGCTCCCGAAATCTCGGTTATATCCCGCATTTCCACACCAAGCAAGGGTTTTCCCTTATGTCCTGGCATATGAAGTCTCACAGCATCTTTATTAATATAACTTTTCACAAAATCACAAATCGGTGTTTCCATAATTATTTCATCATTTTGGCTATTTCAAGATAAATAGCACATTCCATACGCTTTTTAAACAATTCACAACCATCCTTATAAACCCCTGTTATCTCTCCTGTTGCGTGATATGCATTGGCAGCACAACCTCCTGAACAATAAAGTCTTGCCCAGCAATCTCTGCATTCTTGTCTTGAATATACATTGCAGGCTTTAAATTCTCCCTGAATTTCCTTATTTAAAACTCCGTTCCATATGTCTCCAAGCTTAAACTTTTCTTCACCAACAAACTGATGACAGGGATAAAGGTCTCCCCAGGGAGTAACCGCCATATATTCTGTTCCTGAGCCACAGCCAGAAATCTTTTTATAGATACAAGGCCCGCCTTTTAAATCTATCATATAATGATAGAACACAAAAGGATTACCCTCATTTTCTCTTTCAAGCATCAAATCCGCAAGCTTTTCATATTGCTCCATAACAACCGCCAAATCACTATCTGTCAGTGCTGACGGGTCGTCCTTGGCACACACAACAGGTTCCATACTAAGCTCTGTGAAGCCAAGGTCAAGCATTGTTTCAATATCCTTTAAAAAATCAGGATTTTGGTGGGTGAAAGTTCCTCTCATATAATAATCCTTGTTCCCTCTCTTTTCAACAAGTCTCTGGAATTTTGGAACAATTTTTTCAAAGCTTCCAACGCCATTATAATCAACCCTGAATTTATCGTGAACCTCTTTTCTTCCGTCAAGGCTTAAAACAACATTGCTCATTTCCTTGTTGGCAAATTCTATCACGTCATCATCAATTAAAACTCCGTTGGTGGTCAGGGTAAACCTGAAATTCTTTCCTGTTTCCTTTTCCCTCTCTCTTGCATATTTAACAAGGTCTTTCACCATATCAAAGTTCATAAGAGGCTCTCCGCCGAAAAAGTCAACCTCAAGATTATGACGGGTGCCTGAATTTTCTATAAGAAAATCAAGAGCTCTCTTCCCTGTCTCAAGACTCATAATCGCCCTTTCTCCCTGATATTTCCCCTGACTTGCAAAGCAGTATGAACAATTAAGGTTACAGGTATGGGCAACATGAAGGCAAAGGGCTTTTATCACCCCTGAAGTTTTATCTTTAAGCTCTCCTGCCATCTTAGCATAGGTATCCTCTGCAAAAAGCTTGCCCATATCTTTTAGCTCTGCTATCTGGTCGTAGCATTCTTCAATTTCTTCTCTTTTAGCATCCTTTTTATATTTTGAAAAGATGCTGTCCACAACTTCCTCTTTGGTATTGTGAGGAAATAAATCTATCATATCATAGGCGATTTCATCAAATATATGAATTGAGCCGGATACGGCATCAAGCACAATATTAAATCCGCCTTGCTTATATTTATGTATCAAAACAAAAACTCCTTTTATTCAGTTAACGGAAGAATGCCGCCCATGCGGCGGCATTCCAAGCTTTAATTATTTATTTTCGTTTTCGCACTTCTGGTTTGCAATACCGCAGCTTGTTTTACAAGCAGACTGGCAAGATGTCTGACATTCGCCGCATCCCCCTTTTTTTGCACTTTCACAAAGATTGCGAGTTTCAATTGTTACGATATGTTTCATTTTAAAAAACCTCCATTTACTCATATAAACCTTTTATTATCTTATCATATCTTACTCAAAAAGTCAATATTTTCTAAGGACTTGCACAAATTTTTTTCTACCGAATAAAATAAAGATAAGAAAATTTTTTATTCGGGTGATTTTATGTTTGGTATGCTTAACGCTTTTTTTAATTCGGTTGTGTTTCTTATATCCTATGTTTCGGGAACAAATTCTTTCCCAAATCCTCTCTCCGATGAAGAAGAGGCAGAATGCATCAAAAAAATGCTATCAGGAGACATCGACGCAAGAAATAAGCTTATAGAGCACAACTTAAGGCTTGTTGCTCACGTGGTTAAAAAATATTCCCAAACAAGAGAAGACGGAGAAGAGCTTATATCTATCGGCACTATCGGACTTATAAAGGGGATAACAAGCTTTAAACCTGAGAAGGGTGTTCGCCTTGCCACCTATGCTTCAAGATGCATCGACAACGAAATCCTTATGCTTATCAGGAGTAACAAGAAAAGTCAGAACGACGTTTCCCTGAATGACCCTATCGGCACAGACAAGGAAGGAAATCAAATTCTGCTTGTTGATGTTATGAGTTCAGATGAAGAAGTTGCGGATATTATCGAGCTTAAATCTCAGGTGAAAAAGCTGAGAGAAAACATCCTCTCAGAGCTTGATGACAGAGAGAGAAGAATAATAATCAAAAGATACGGACTTGACGGGAATAAACCTCTCACTCAGCGGGAGCTTGCAAAAAAACTTAATATTTCAAGGTCATACATATCAAGAATTGAAAAAAAAGCAGTGTCGAAATTGAAAAAAGGCATTGTGGATTAAAATGGGCTAAGAGGTGTACTGTTAAGGACAGTAATTTTAAAGGCAGAAACGAAATCAATCGTTTCTGCCTTTTGTTGTAGGGGACGATGCCCACATCGTTCCGTCTATAAGTTCTTAGGATTATCCTAAACATTTGTAAGATGCCATACATCTTCCCTGCTTGTTACAGTACCGGACGTATTATTGATAAAAACCAGCATTTCCAAGACAAATTAATCCGCTGTCTTTCCATTGAGAAATGCTGAATTCAATTTTAACATCATTGTATCCGACAACACTTATATCAATGCTAATCGGACTAGAGGCTTTTGTCATTTCCGGTGATGTATATATCGTTTTCCCGTCAGCAATTATTCTCAAATATCCTAAATCGTCATCTGATACTCCTTCAGGTATATATAAAGTACCTTTGAATTTACTATATTTCATATTTAATAAATATTCCAAATTGTTATTATTTAAATCATTGCATATAGCCCTGTTATATCTATTGCTATAGTTATCAGTTAATTTATTTGTTATTGTTGGAGACTGATTGATACTTATCATATCTTCTAATTCAACAGTCGGGTATTCCAAATCTCCACCCATATCCCCTAAATAAACTGTATAATTGGGACCATCCCAATACACTGCTTTGCCTATTGCATTTGCGACCGCACGAACAGGTAGATATGTAGTCCCATTATAAATTATAGGCTCAACTTTATTCCCTTGTGCATCAGTTGGTTTCAGCTCTTTTCCGTCTACTACAATTTTTATTCCGTTTATAAGAACATCATAAAGTGTAGTTGTATTTGTAGCAATTACTGTTCCTCCTGCGAGCATTGTGCCCATTAGCAATCCTACAATTAATCCTTGTACTCTTTTTTCATTTTAAAAACCTCCTTTTTATATCTATATGGATATAATTCGATAGTATTATAGCATACTAGTGTTAAAATGTCAATATATCCAAATAGATATTTTAGGAGTTTTTCAATTGGCTTATTATAAAAGATTAAGAGATTTGCGTGAGGACAATAATTACACTCAGAAACAAATAGCGGACTTGCTCTATACAACACAACCACAGTATTACAGATATGAAAGTGGTTTACGTGATCTTCCGTGTGAATTAGTAATTATGTTAGCTAAAGTATATAATGTTTCTATTGATTATATTCTTGGATTAACTGATGAGATAAGACCTTATAAATAAAAGACAGGTATAAATTTATGGAGTTACCAAAACGAAAACCGACAAGATTAAAAGGTTATGATTATTCAACACCGGGAATGTATTTTCTCACGATATGCGTGAAAGATAGAAAAGAGTTATTGTCAAAAATAATCGTAGGGGACGATGAGGGCATCGTCCCGAAAATTCAATTATCAAATTATGGTATGATATGCGAAAGATATATTAACAACATAAATATCAAATACGAAAATGTAACAGTTGATAAATATGTGATAATGCCGAATCATATTCATTTAATTATATTTCTTCACGGGACGATGAGGGCATCGTCCCCTACAAAGAACATAGAAAACATTATTCGTTCATTTAAAATAATGGTTACAAAGGAAATTGGAAAATCTATATGGCAAAGGTCATACCACGACCATATAATCCGTGGAGAAAAAGACTATCAGAAAATATGGGAATATATAGACACAAATGTACTAAGATGGGAAAACGATTGTTTTTATAACAGAAAAACGGAGCAGTGATTTTCACTGCTCCGTTTCCTGTCCTTAACAGTACACCTCATAGCCCATCCTTTTTATCTTAGTTTCTCAAACTATGCAACGGAGCAGGTATTCTGCCTCCTCTGTCGATAAATGCTTTGCTGGAGCAAGGATTAACGGGCATAATAGGGGCAGACCCCATAAGTCCGCCATATTCAACTATTTCTCCAACCTCTTTTCCCACAACAGGAATAATTCTAACCGCAGTTGTTTTCTGATTTACAACACCTATAGCCATTTCGTCTGCAATAATTGCGGACAAGGTTTCAGCCGGTGTATTTCCAGGAACTGCTATCATATCAAGTCCAACCGAACATACGCAGGTCATAGCTTCAAGCTTTTCAAGAGTAAGCGCTCCCGCCTGTGCCGCCGCTATCATTCCCGCGTCTTCGCTGACAGGAATAAATGCACCGCTTAAGCCCCCAACATAATCAGTTGCCATAACTCCGCCCTTTTTCACTGCATCGTTTAGAAGTGCAAGAGCCGCAGTTGTTCCGTGAGTTCCGCACTTTTCAAGTCCCATCTCTTCCAGAATATAGGCAACACTGTCACCAACTGCAGGAGTGGGCGCAAGAGACAAATCAACAATTCCAAAGGGAACACCAAGTCTTTTTGACGCTTCCCTGGCAACTAACTGTCCCATTCTTGTTATTTTAAAAGCGGTGTTCTTAATGGTATTGGAAAGAACTCCGAAATCAGCACCCTTAACCTGTTCTATTGCCGCCTTAACAACCCCCGGTCCGCTGACACCAACATTTATAACGTTTTCGCCCTCTCCAACACCGTGGAAAGCACCTGCCATAAAGGGATTATCTTCAACGGGATTTGCAAAAACAACAAATTTTGCACAACCATACGAACCGTTATCCTTTGTAAGTTCTGCTGTTTTCTTTATAATCTCCCCCGCTTTTTTAACTGCATCCATATTTATTCCCGCTTTTGTTGTTGCAACTCCAACAGAGGAACAAACTCTGTCAGTTACACTAAGAGCCTCAGGAATGGAGTCAAGAAAAATATTATCGCTTTTGGTGAGTCCCTTGTAAACGAGGGCGGAAAAACCGCCAATAAAGTTAACACCAACCGCCTCTGCAGCCTTATCCATTACCTTTGCGAAAGGCACATAGCTTTTAAGGTCAGTTGCAGATGCTATCATTGATATGGGAGTCACAGAAATTCTTTTATTTATAATGGGAATACCATATTCACGGCTTATATCCTCACCTGTTTTAACAAGGTTTTCGGCAGAACATGTAATTTTATCATAAACCTTTGAAAGACACTTTTCCCCATCCTCCGAAATGCAATCAAACAAGGAAATTCCCATTGTTATTGTTCTTATATCAAGATGTTCGTCACGAATCATCTTTATAGTTTCCCTAATTTCACCTGTATTTATCATAGAGCTGTATCCCCCTATATTTTATGCATTGAATTGAAAATATCCTCGTGCTGTATTCTGATTTCAACACCAAGCTTTTCGCCTAGCTCTGAAAGAGCGCCAGATACTTCTTTAAAATCAACAGTTGACTCTTTGATATCAACAAGCATAACCATTGTAAAAATATTTTGCATAATGGTTTGATTTATGTCCAGAATATTTATATTAAAATCAGAAAGCATTGTGCTGACACCGGCAATAATACCCTTTTTGTCAACCCCCATAACAGTTACTATAGCCTTCATAACAAACCTCCGAAAATTATATTATATTTTATTATAATTATAGGTTTTTTCTTACCTAAAGTCAAGTAAATTTTATACAAAAAGCTCTTGAAATAAGGAGGAAAAAATGATAATATAGTTATAATGAAAAGAGGTATATAATATGTTTCTTCCCGTCTCCAAAAAGGATATGGAAAAACTGAATATAGAAAAGCTTGATTTCGTCTATGTTATCGGTGATGCCTATGTGGACCACTCAAGCTTCGGCCCTGCTATAATTTCTAGAATCTTAGAGGCAGAAGGCTACACTGTAGGGATTATTTCCCAGCCTGACTGGCATCATAAAGAAAGTTTTATGATCTTAGGGGAGCCAAGACTTGGCTTTCTTGTTTCTGCAGGAAATATGGACTCTATGGTTAACCACTACACCGCCCATAAAAAGGTGAGGAATGAAGATATGTATTCTCCCGGCGGAAAAGCGGGAATGAGACCTGACAGAGCCACCATAGTCTATACAAATAAAATCAGGGAAGCCTTTGGCAGAAAAATCCCCGTTATTATCGGTGGCATTGAGGCAAGTCTCAGGCGATTTGCCCACTTCGATTACTGGCAGGACAAGGTGAGACGGAATATCTTAACCAATTCAGGTGCGGATATTTTGATTTTTGGAATGGGAGAGAGGCAAATTGTTGAAATTGCCGATCTTCTTAATTCGGGGGTAAACATAAAAGATATAAAAAATGTTGCAGGCACTTGTTATCTTGAGGGCAACAAAGAATTTTTGCCCGAAGACTCTGTTATTCTTCCCTCTTATGACGAAGTCTCAAATGATAAATACAAGTATGCATATATGACAAAAATTATTTATGAAGAGCAGGATTCTATTATAGGAAAGGCTCTTTGTCAGCTTGACAGAGACAAATTTTTGGTCCAAAATCCCCCTGCAAAGCCACTTTCATCATTTGAGCTTGACAGGGTTTATTCCCTGCCTTATGAGAACACTTATCATCCTATGTACGAAAAGGACGGGGGCGTTCCCGCAATTTTAGAGGTTAAGTTCAGCATTCAATCATCAAGGGGTTGCTTTGGCTCGTGCAGTTTTTGTGCTCTCAGTCTTCATCAAGGCAGATGCGTTACCGCAAGGGGACACGAATCAATAATCAACGAAGTAAAGAAATTCACCAAGGACAAGGATTTTAAAGGATATGTTCACGACGTTGGCGGGCCTACCGCAAATTTCAGGCATCCATCCTGTGAAAAGCAGTTAAAATTAGGAGTTTGCAAGGAAAGACAATGTCTTTTCCCCACTCCCTGCAAAAATATTGATGCATCACACAAGGATTATCTTGAGCTTCTAAAGAAACTGAGAAAAATTCAGGGTGTTAAAAAGGTTTTTATTCGTTCGGGAATAAGATATGATTATTTGCTTGCAGAGAAAAGTGACGAGTTTTTGGAAGAGCTTTCAAAATACCACATCAGCGGTCAATTAAGAGTTGCTCCCGAGCATATTTCGGATAACGTTCTGAAAGTTATGGGAAAACCATCTGCAAAAGTTTACAGGGACTTTGTGGAAAGATTTGATAAG
This sequence comes from Clostridia bacterium, assembly GCA_045537065.1. GTDB lineage: Bacteria > Bacillota > Clostridia > Monoglobales > Monoglobaceae > RGIG8709. The sequence goes on from JAZSOT010000053.1 coordinate 33,462, forward strand.
ATAAACAAAAAACTTAAAATGGAGCAATATGTTGTTCCTTATCTTATGTCTTCCCATCCGGGGAGCACACTTTCTGATGCGGTTAAATTAGCTGAATTTCTGCGTGACAACCATCTTAACCCTATGCAGGTTCAGGACTTTTATCCAACTCCCGGAAGTCTTTCAACTGCAATGTTTTACTCAGGCATAGACCCAAGAACTATGGAAAAGGTTTATGTTCCGAGAAGCTTTGAGGAGAAGAAAATGCAAAGGGCACTTCTTCAATACAGAGATAATAATAATTATGAACTTGTGAAAAAAGCGCTTTTAAAGGCAGGTCGGGCTGACTTAATCGGCTACGGTGAAAAGTGCCTTATAAAGCCTGATAATAAAACCAGAGAAGAAAAGAAAAAAGGAGAAACAAAAAATGGCAAAATTACTAAGCGGAAAAGCAGTTTCAGAAAGAGTGAAGCTAGAACTGCGACAGGAAATAGAAAGTCTCAAAGAAAAAGGTATTAATCCCGGGCTTGCGGTTATTATCGTTGGGGAAGACCCCGCATCAAAGGTTTATGTTGGAAGAAAAGAGGCTATGTGTAACGAGCTTGGAATGTATTCATTAAAATATGCACTCCCCGAAACCACAACTCAGGAAGAATTAAAAGAGTTAATAGAGAAGCTTAACAATGATGACAAAATTAATGGTATTTTGTGTCAGCTCCCGCTTCCAAAACATCTTGATGAAAAAGATGTTATAAACACAATTGCCCCCGAAAAGGATGTTGATGCTTTTCACCCAACAAACGTTGGCAAAATTATGATAGGTGACTTTGATTTTGTTCCATGCACACCTGCGGGAATTATGGAGCTTATTAAAGAAAGCGGAATTGAGCCGGAGGGTAAGACCTGCGTTGTTATCGGAAGGTCAAATATTGTCGGAAAGCCAATGTCTATGCTTCTTCTTCATAAAAACGGAACTGTTACAACATGTCATTCAAGAACAAAAAATCTTAAAGAGGTTACAAAAACTGCAGATATTCTTGTTGCGGCAGTTGGAAGAGCAAACTTTGTTACTGCAGATATGGTTAAAGAGGGCGCTGTTGTTATTGATGTTGGAATGAACAGACTGGATGACGGAAAACTTTGCGGAGATGTTGATTTTGATGCCGTTGAAAAGGTTGCAGGTGCAATAACTCCTGTTCCGGGCGGTGTTGGTCCTATGACAATTTCAATGCTTATGCAAAACACTGTTACAGCTGCAAAGAAACAAAATGGTTTGATATGAAGATATACAACCCCTCCGTCATTTTTATTAAAAATGCCACCTCCCCTTACACAGGGGAGGCTTTTTTATTTCCGTTAACGGAAAAATAACTGTAATTTTTGCAATTAAAACCTCTTGATAAATTTCCGATAATGAAACAATTTTTGACCAATAAAAAAGCGAGTCTATCGACTCGCTCTTTTTTTTAGTAAGTTAAAAACTTGCTTTGATTTTTACCACTCAACAGTAACTGTGCCAGCACCATCATTCTGAACATCGCTATAGTAGTTTGTCAGTGTATTCTGGTCTTTATCTTTAAGAGAACCGCCGCCACCAACAGCTGACATTGTGATATCTTCAAAATCAAAAGCAGTGATTTCAACACTTGGTTGTGTATATTTTTTCATTACATTTTCCACCTTTCTTAATTTTGAATTATTAGTTATTAAATTCAGCAGTAATGTCTGTTACAGTTATACCTTCAGGAACACCGAGAACGACAACATCAAATGTCATTGTAGCATTATTACCTGTAATATCAAGTTTAATACCATTGTCACTTAAGCTAAATGCTTTTTCATTTGTATCATATTTTGTTCCATCATAATATCTAATGTAAACTTTACCGCTATCAACTCCATTATATGTTGCCTGAACAGTTGCGTTTGGAGCATCTGTATAAGTTTTTCCATTTCTTACGATTTCTGTAGAAACTGATTTAGTAGGAGCTTTAACGGCTTTATCAAATGTAGCTTCGATAATTACATCGCCAGCAATTGCAGCGTCATTATAATTCCAAGCAACGAAGGTGTAATCAACTTCATCTGTATCTTTCTTTTCAGGATCATCAACATCTGCAATAGCAGCTGAAATCATTGTACCCTCTTCAACATTTTCGATTACTTTATACTCATTGCCATCAACCTTTAATGTAATTGTGTAGTAAACTTTAATCTTTTCTGATGTGTATACAGCTTCAATTACTAAGTTACCGGTAACAGTTACTGTAGTATTAGCCTCTTCGCTATAATCTATGCCATTTACTACCCATTTATCAAATGTGTATCTGTAGCCTTCAAGATCGTACTCAGTTTCAGTAGTAAGTTCAACTGTTGCATTATATTCATAATCCACAGCTTCTGCATCACCAATTTTTACTGTGTACTTCCTTGCAGTTGAAGTAAAGTTAGCAAATACTTCTGTGTTAGCGAGCAATTCGCCAGCAGCAGCTGTATTGAATTCTGCATCTAAGTACCAACCTTCAAATGCATATGTGTTGTATTTATCTTCTGCCTTGCTTGCTGTTTTTTCAGCAAGTAAAGTAGCGATATCTGTGCCAGCATTTGCTGTAGCAATTACTTCACCAGCATATGTGATGTTGTATGTAATTGGTGTTGCTGTGTAGCCAGCATACAACGTTGTGTTATTTTCAAGTTTTGCACCGTCTTCTAAAGGACTTGAAAGTTCTGCATCTGTATACCATTTATCAAATGCATATGTGTTGTAATTGTCAGCATCTTTTTCTGGAGCCTCTCCACAAAGGTCTGCGATAGGTGTGCCCCCAACTTTTTTAACAGTTGTATTATCGGCACCATTGTTGTAGACAAGTGTTAACGTGTAGAAATTAATAATAGCTGTATCAGAATTACCTTCGCCATTATCACCAACTTCAACATAAAGAGCATTAACATTGTCTGTTAATTTGGTTGTGTCGATTTTCTCGCTGAATGCACCGTCAATTGCTTCATCATCATCCTGATTAGCAGCAATAATTGCACCGTTTGCATCATTTGTTTTAACCAAAAGCAAAACTTTATCTGCACCAGTACCAGCTTCATAATTAAGGCTAACAACACCGTCAGCATAATTAACATTGCTGATTGTGGTAGCAAATGCGCAAGAACAAAGCATCATAACAGTTGCAACAAGAGCAACGACACGTTTGAATGTTTTGTTATCCATGATAACCTCCTAAAATATTTACCGCTTTTTGCGGCATTAAAATAGTGTTTTTGCAAACAAGATACCGAAAGTCTTTCCAATTGCAATACCTTATAAAGACACTACTTCCCATACTTATTCACCTTGAACTTTAAACCTATTATAATACGAATCAAGGTTTTTGTCAACGATTTCGAGGAAAAACTTAGAGGTTAAAAACACCAAAAATAAAGCCCTCTTTTTGTTAAATTCGTACACTATTTTTTTAGCGCCCTCGAAACCCTTGCAGGGAGCGGGTTTCAGGGGTTTTAGTTTTGTGTAAAAATTCGGTTATTTTGACATTTTTTCTTTTATTTTTCTATACAAATAATCTTTAAAAAAGGACCTCAAAATCTTACCTTTTTACTCTTTAAATATCATCAAATTTTACTTTAAAAAAGCAAAAAAGACGGTGAAAACACCGTCTTTTTATGTTACAAAATTATTAAATTTTTCTTAAATTTCTGCGAAATATTTAATAGTTCTTACCATCTGCCTTGTATATGAATTTTCGTTATCATACCATGAAACAACCTGAACTTCATATAAATCTTCTGCAATTTTGCAAACCATTGTCTGAGTTGCATCAAATAATGAACCGTATTTCATACCGATTACGTCTGATGATACGATAGGATCTGTGTTGTAACCAAATGATTCAGAAGCTGCAGCTTTCATAGCAGCGTTGATTCCGTCAATTGTTACATCTGTTCCTTTAACAACTGCTGTTAAGATAGTTGTTGAACCTGTTGGAACAGGAACTCTCTGTGCAGAACCGATAAGTTTTCCGTTAAGCTCAGGAATAACAAGACCGATAGCTTTTGCAGCACCTGTTGAGTTTGGAACGATGTTTGCAGCACCTGCTCTTGCTCTTCTCATATCGCCTTTTCTGTGAGGACCATCTAAGATCATCTGGTCGCCTGTGTAAGCGTGGATTGTTGACATGATACCTGACTGAATTGGAGCATAGTCATTAAGAGCTTTTGCCATAGGAGCAAGACAGTTTGTTGTGCAAGATGCAGCTGAAATGATTGTGTCATCAGCTGTCAATGTATCTTCGTTAACACTGAATACAATTGTCTTTAAGTCGTTTCCTGCTGGAGCAGAAATAACAACTTTCTTAGCGCCGGCATCGATATGAGCCTGGCTCTTTTCTTTTGAGCAGTAGAAGCCTGTACATTCAAGCACAACATCTACGCCGATTTCTCCCCAAGGAAGATCACTAGCTTTTGCTTCTGCATATATTTTAAGAGTTTTTCCGTCAACTGTGAGTGTACCAGCTTCGTCATCTGCTTCAACAGTGTGAAGATTTTCACCGATTTTTCCACAGTATCCGCCCTGTGCTGTATCATATTTTAAAAGACCAGCAAGCATTGATGGTTTTGTTAAGTCGTTGATAGCAACAACTTCATAACCTTCTGCACCGAACATCTGTCTGAATGCAAGACGTCCGATACGTCCAAATCCGTTAATAGCAACTTTAACTGACATAAATTTTTACCTCCAAGGTTTTTTCTTTTTTATAAAAATATTATACTTCCATATTTTACAACATTTTGATAAATTATACAAGTCTTTTTTGAAATTTTGTTAAAAGTTTAACTTTTTACTGCTCCGGCAGTATCATTTATCGTTTAGTTTTTGCAAAAATATCTTTGTTCTTTCACTTTGAGGGTTCAAAATAACCTCGTCAGGTGTTCCTGCCTCCTCAACTTTTCCGTCCGCCATAAAAATAATTTTATCGCTGACATTATATGCAAAGTTTATTTCGTGAGTTACGATAACCATAGTCATATGCTCTTTTGCAAGCTCACGCATAACCTTTAAAATTTCTCCCGTAAGTTCAGGGTCAAGGGCTGATGTTGGCTCGTCAAAAAACAGAATTCTAGGCTTCAAGGCAAGAGCTCTTGCAATAGAAACCCTTTGTTTTTGACCGCCCGAAAGCTCACATGGATAATTTGAAAGCTTATCGGAAAGCCCGACACTATCTAAGATATTTTTTGCATTTTCTTCAATTTCTGCAAAAATTTCTTTCTTGTTCTGCTTATAGTCTTCTCTGCTTTTCGCAAGGAGTTTAGGTGCAAGAGTAACATTATCAAGAACACTGTACTGAGGAAAAAGATTAAAGTCTTGAAAAACAAGTCCGAAGTTAAGCTGTCTTTTCCTTATTTCCTCTGCGGAAAGCTTTTTTTCGTGCTCCCCGTCAAAAATCACATTTCCATCAAGTAAAATCTGACCTTTGTCTGCAGTTTCCAAAAAGTTAATGCACCGCAGTAGCGTGGTTTTTCCGCTTCCGGAAGAGCCGATAACGGACAAAACCTCCCCCTCTTCCATAGAGAAATCAACGCCCTTTAAAACATGGGTTTTTCCAAAGCTTTTATGCAAATTTTTTATTTCAAGAATTTTCATATCCTACCCCTTGTAATAATCCAGTTTCTTCTCTATGTACCCAAAAATAAGTGTCAGAATTCCGCAAATTGCAAGATAAAACACACCCGAATAGAAAAGCGGCCACAAAATATGAGCACTGTTCATAAAACGCTTTGCATTCCATGTGATTTCATATATCATAATGGTGTTTGCAAGAGCGGTGTCTTTTACCAATGTCAAAAATTCATTGCTCATTGGCGGGATTATGCGTTTTATAACCTGCATAAGAACAATTTTAAAAAATATCTGAGTTTTAGTGAGCCCAAGAACTGTTCCCGCCTCATACTGACCTTTTGGAATTCCCTCTATACCGCCTCGGAATATTTCTGAAAAATAGCAGGAATAATTAAGCACAAATGCTATCATAACCGCCACAAAGGTATCCATTCCGTCTATGCCAAGAAGTCCCGGCCCGAAACCGAAGACTATAAGCTGAAGCATAAGGGGAGTTCCTCTTATTATCCATATTAAAACTTTTATGGGCCATTTGATTACGGCAAATTTGCTCATTGAACCAAAGGATATAATAAGCCCCAATGGTATTGCCATAAGAAGGGTCAGCCCGAAAATTCTGAGAGTTGTTACCAGTCCTTCAAGAAGACTCAAGGTAACCGTTATAAACATCTGCATTTTTTACTTTCCTATTATAATATATACCAAAAATTAAAGAGCAAGGTTAAGCTCATATTTTTCAGCAAGACCGTCAAGTGTTCCGTCTGCTTTAAGCTCATCAATTATTCCGTTAACTTTTTCTGTTAATTCAGATTCTTTTCTGAAACCAATTCCGTATTCCTCAGCAGTAAGCTCAAGTGAATATGTAAGTTCTGCATAGCTTGTGCCTTCTGCGGTCATTGATTTTGCCATTGTTATATCAATAACGCAAGCATCTGCCTGTCCGCCGAGAACTGCAAGAAGTGCATCTGTCTGGGCTGCAACAGGAAGATATTCTCCGTCAAGACCGTTGTCCTTAATTGCTGCTTCGCCTGCAGAACCTGCTTCTGCTGTGAATTTCAAGCCTTTTAAGCTTTCAACATCTTTATATGCTTCGATTTTATCTTTTTTCATAACAACAACCTGTGCGTTTTTTACATATGCTTTTGAAACGCTGCAGTTTGATTTTACTTCATCAGAAATTGTCATACCATTCCAGATACAATCAATTTTTCCTGAATCAAGTGTAACAAATTTTGTGTCCCAATTGATTTCAACAAATTCTGGCTGAACACCAAGCTTCTTACAAACTGCTTCTGCAAATTCTGTATCAAAACCTGTGAGCTTACCATCTTCCATATAGTTCATTGGTTCATAAATTGTGTAACCGATAACCATTTTACCGCTTTCTGCAAGCTTTTCTGTGTCTGTTAATTTTTCATTTCCGCAAGCTGCAAATGTTAAGCACATAACAGCTGCTAAAAATAAAGCAACTAATTTTTTCATTAAAAACACTCCTTATTATAAGAAATTAAAATATCAAACACATTGTAGCATAGTTCCCAAAATTTTGCAACCATAAATATTTACAAAAATACTTTTTTGTGATAAAATATTCTAAACTACAAACTGTGAGGTATTTTTATATGAAATTTGTGCTTGCCAGCCAGAACAAACACAAGGCTGAAGAAATAAAAAAAATTCTCGGCGAGGGCTTTGAAATAATAACTCAAAGTGAGGCAGGATTTGAAGGTGAGGTTGTTGAAGACGGCTCAACCTTCCGTGAAAATGCAATAAAAAAAGCCGAAACCGTTATGAAGGCAACAGGACTTCCCACCATTGCCGACGACAGCGGACTTTCAGTTGATGCCCTTGGCGGCGCTCCGGGAGTTTACACTGCACGTTATGCAGGAGAGGGCGCAACGGATGATGAAAACATCGGCAAGCTTTTATCTGCACTTTCTGATGTTCCCGAAGAGAAAAGGCAGGCACAGTTTGTCTGCTGTATTGCTTTTGCATCACCCGGTCAGGAAACCCTTACCTTTGAGGGAAGATGCGAGGGCAGAGTTTTATTTGAAAAAGCAGGGGAAAACGGATTTGGATATGACCCTATATTCTACACTCCTGTCTTCGGAAAATCCCTTGCCGAGGTTTCGGCAGATGAAAAAAATTCTATCAGCCACCGTTCCCGTGCACTTAGGTTATTTAAGGAAAGCTTTTAATTATGAGAAAAATTTTAAGCTCTATGAGAAGAGCAATTCAGGATTATAATATGATTTCCCCCGGCGACAAAATTGCAGTGGGCGTTTCAGGAGGAAAAGACAGTCTGTGTCTCCTTGCAGCTCTTTGTGCCCTTAAAAAATTTTCAGATGTACCTTTTGAGGTTATGGGAATTACTGTTGACATGGGATTTGAGGGGGCTGACTATTCGGAAATCGAGAAATTCTGCAAGGAGCTTGGAGTAGAATACGTTCGCAAGAAGACAAACATTGCAGAGGTTATCTTTGATGTTAGAAAGGAAAACCGCCCTTGCTCTCTTTGTTCCAAAATGCGTCGCGGTGCACTTAATGATTTAGCAGTGGAACACGGGTGCAATAAGGTTGCACTTGGACACCACAACGAAGATGTTATTGAAACATTTTTTCTCTCCCTTTTCTTTGAGGGAAGAATTTCCTGTTTCTCACCCGTAACCTATCTTTCAAGGAAAGATGTTTATGTTATCAGACCTTTTATTTACACTCAAGAGGGGGATATAAAGGGATATGCACAGAGGACAAAGCTTCCCGTTGCAAAAAATCCATGCCCAATGGACGGGGTCTCTATGCGTCAGGAAATGAAAGAATTTATTAATGAAAAAAATGCAAAAGACCATCACTTTAAAACCCGTATGATGCACGCCATTCAAACGGGGATTAAGGAATGGATAATAGACTAATTCCGAAAAGACGGTAAAAATTATGAAAACAATCAGAAAAGCCATTATACCGGCTGCAGGTCTTGGAACAAGATTTCTTCCTGCAACAAAAGCTCAGCCAAAGGAGATGCTTCCCATTGTGGATATTCCCACAATTCAGTATATCGTGGAAGAGGCTATTGCATCAGGCATTGAGGACATTTTGATTATAACAGGCAGAAACAAAAAATCTATAGAAGACCATTTTGACAAGTCCTACGAACTTGAAACGGAGCTTCAAAAATCAGGAAAGACCGAATTTTTAGAGCTTTGCCAAAATATTTCCTCTATGGCAAATATTCACTACATTCGCCAGAAAGAGGCAAAAGGTCTCGGGCACGCAGTTCTTTGTGCGAAAAGCTTTGTGGGGAATGAACCATTTGCTGTTCTTTTAGGGGACGACATTGTTTATTCAGAAAAACCTTGTCTTAAACAGATGGTGGAGGTTTTTGAAGAGAATCAGGCTTCCGTTCTCGGTGTGCAGACTGTTCCTCACGATCAGGTTTCAAAATACGGAATTGTTGACGGAGTAAAGCTTTCGGACAGACTTTACACTGTTTCAGGGCTTGTGGAAAAACCGCCCATCGACAAGGCACCAACCGATGTTGCAATTCTCGGAAGATATATTATCGAGCCTGAAATTTTTGATTATCTTGAAAAAACAAAGCCCGGTGCAGGTGGAGAAATTCAGCTTACAGATGCACTTATGAGCCTTGCAAAGGACAAAAAAATGCTGGCTTATGACTTTATGGGCAGAAGATATGATGTTGGAGACAAGCTTGGTTTCCTTACCGCAACCGTTGAATACGCCCTGAGAAGAGACGACCTTAAAGATAAATTTATGGCTTATCTTAAAGAAATTATTAAATAACAGAGGTTATTATTATGCTTTTTACTCTTGCGAAAAATGATTTTAAATCTAAATATGCAGGCTCCGCACTTGGTGCCATGTGGGCTTTTATAAGCCCTGTTATTACCATATTTATATATTGGTTTGTTTTTCAGGTGGCATTTAAATCTGCCCCCGTGGGAGACGTTCCATATGTTTTATGGCTGGTTTCGGGAATTGTGCCCTGGTTCTTCATTTCAGAAGCATGGGGCGGGGCAACCTCTTCACTACTTGATTATTCCTACCTTGTGAAGAAAGTTGTTTTCCCTGTTGAAAAACTTCCTGTTATAAGAATTTTATCAGCATTTTTCGTACATTTGTTCTTTATTTTACTGACTTTTATTATAACCTTTTTCTATGGCTCGGGTTTTTCTATTATTTATGTGCAGGTTATATACTATGCTTTTGCGGCATTTATGCTGGTGCTTGCTCTTGGAACACTGACCGGCGTTCTTTGTGCCTTTACAAAGGATGTTTTGAACATAGTCGGCGTTTTTGTTCAATTTGGTTTCTGGCTTACCCCTATTTTCTGGGATATAAGCCAAATCCCAGAGCCTCTGACTTTTATATTCAAAATTAACCCTGTTTACTATGTCACAGAGGGTTATCGTGACACCTTTATATACGGCAGATGGTTTTTTGAAAAGCCTTATCTCTCCCTTTATTTCTGGGGATTTACAATTTTAGTTCTTGTAATTGGAAACGAGCTTTTCAAAAAGCTCCGTCCCCATCTTGCAGATATGCTGTAAATATTAAAGACCTGCCATCGGGCAGGTCTTTTTTTGTATCTAAAAATCATAAAGATATTTATAATTTTTGTCGATATACAAACTTCGTTTGCTCGATATATTTACTTTGTAAATTCGATATATTCTCGCTTCGCTCAAACTCGATATGATATAAATCTCGTTGCCGCGAGGCAACATATCGAGTGTGTCAGCACATATCGAGTCTAAAAGACATATCGAAAATCTCGACAGAGATTTATATCGATGAAAAAAAGACATCCAATTGGATATCTTTTTTTTGGTCGAGGTGACAGGATTCGGACCTGCGGCCCCTTGGTCCCAAACCAAGTGCGCTACCAAACTGCGCCACACCTCGAAATATATTAAATTTTTCAAATGCACGGACTATTATACACTCTTTTTTAGAAAAAGTCAAGAGCTTTTATTCTATTTTTTAAATATTTTTTTCTTTCTTTATCTCTTATATTTTTAATAAAATATACAAAATTTTAAAAATTTACAATTTTTTTACAAAAAGGGATATTCAAATTAAAAAAAATGTGATAAAATATATATTGTATTTAAAATTTGAAGGAGTGGGCGGCTAATGAAAAAATTATACGAAGGCAAAACAAAGGATGTTTATGAATTAGATAACGGCAACGTTATGCTTAAATTTAAAGATGATTGCACCGGAAAAGACGGGGTTTTCGATCCGGGTGAAAACGCTGTTGGTCTTACAATTGAAGGTATTGGAAAGGCTAACCTTGAAACTTCTGTTCGCTATTTTGAACTTCTTAAAAAAGCAGGCATCAAAACTCACTACGTGAGCGCAAACATTGACGATGCTACTATGGGGGTTCTTCCAGCAACTGTTTTCGGACACGGTCTTGAAGTTATCTGCCGTCTTGTTGCAACAGGAAGCTTTATTCGCAGATATGGTGAATATATTGAAGACGGAACAGTTCTTCCGGGCGGTTATGTTGAATGTACTTTCAAGAACGACGAAAAGGGTGACCCTCTTGTTACAGGCGAAGGTCTTGCAGCTCTTGGAGTTATGACTCCTGAAATGTTTGAAAGTATGAAAGCTCAGACTCTTAAAATCACAAAAATCGTTGCTGATGACCTCAAGGAAATCGGTCTTGACCTTTGGGATATTAAATTTGAGTTTGGTTACAACAATGGCGAGGTTATCTTAATCGACGAAATCGCATCAGGAAATATGAGAGTTTATAAAGACGGCAAAATTGTTGAACCTGTTGAGCTTACAAAGCTAATATTAAACAGATAATATTTAAGTTTGAAAGGGAGAGTTTAAACTCTCCCTTTTTTTGTTTTTAAACTATATTAAACATTGCATTAAGCAGTGACCAATTTGCCTGGAATGGTCTCATCAGATTCCAATATCCTGCTCCCCGCAGTCCGTATTTCGTTATAAGATTATATTTTGCCTCCATACTTCTGACATCTTCAAACCACACCTCATGTTCTTTCCCATCCTCTGCTCTGTAATTAAAATGGGGAGTTTTTGATGTCTCGTCAAACAAAATTTCTCTGCCATAACGTCTTGCAAGGTCCAAAGCCTCTGGGTTTGATATTGACCTTGCCCTTGACTCTCCTCTTACAAATGGAAGTGTCCAGTCATATCCATAATTGGGAATCCCTAAGAAAATCTTCTCGGGAGGAATACTCTCAAGAGCATATTTCACAACATTTTCAACAGGGCCAATGGGTGCAACCGCCATTGGAGGCCCATATGTATATCCCCATTCATAGGTCATAAGAAGCACGGCATCCGATGCACTTCCAAGGAGTCTGTAGTTATGTCCCTCATATAAAGTTCCTTTTTGGTTATCCGAGGTTTTAGGGGCAAGAGCAGAAAAAACAACCTTTCCCAAGGGTGAAAGCTCATTTCTTAATTTTTCAACAAACTCTGCATACAAAGAGCTATCCTGAGGAAAAACAAATTCAAAATCTATATCAAGACCAGAATAGTTCTTTTGAATAATTGTGCTTTTTATAGCATCTATAAGCTTTCCTTGAATTTCGGGAGAATTTAAAATAGTTGATGCAAGCTCATTTGAAAAATTTCCCTCTTTTGTTAGGGTTGAGAGATGCATAAGGGGCCTTACAGAATATTCATCTGCAGCATCTAAAAGAGCTTTATCATCTAGAGGCACAAGTCCTCCCTCCTCTGTTATTCCGTAGGTGAAAGGAGAAAGGTATGTCATATAGGGGAGAGAAGAATTTAAAATTTCCTTTGTTACATAGGGATATGCATATCCGTTGGTTTCAACTGTTCCCTTTTTTTCAGTATTAAAAGATATAATTATTCTGTCTCCCTCGTCTATAAATGGAAAACCCACATACTGAGGATTATTTCTGAGAAGCTGTCTGTAGGACATTCCAAAGTTTCTTGCAATGGAATAAAGAGTATCCCCACGCCTCACAGTATATACTGTTTTAGGAAACAAGATAAGAAGATTCTGCCCCGGGATAAGGCTTTCTCCCTCTGCAAGTCCGTTTATTTCAAGAAGAAGGCGAAGTTCAATTCCATATGCACTTGCAATAGAAAATGCCGACTCTCCTCTTTTCACTGTGTGTATAACCAAGTTTACTCCCCCTTTTTTCATTTTATTATATATATGCAAAACTTTCCTTTTATATGTTCTTTGTTTCGTTGACTTTTTTTCAATAAAAGGATATAATATATATTGAGGTGTTTTTTATTTTAATTCAGGATATTACCATTGATAAAAAAGAATATATAAATAATTTTTTAAAAAATGCAAACTCTGAAAATTCGGAGCTTACCTTCACAAACCTTTTTATGTGGAGGAAAAGCTACAATGTGAAATTTTCGGTTGTTTCAGGTTGCCTTGTTATTATTTCAAAGCACAAGGAAAACCCTAGCATTATATATTTTCCCATTGGCGATGGGGACAAAATAGCTTGTATTAATGAAGTTATACAAGAATTTCAAAAAGCAGGAGAAAACTTTTTAATAAGGATAAGCAGTGAAAAAGACCTTGAAATGCTTGTAAATAACTTTTCTCAGAAATTTGAAATTACTGAGGATACAAATTCCTTTGATTATGTTTACAGAGTTCAGGACCTGTCGGAGCTTAAGGGAAAGAAATACCATGCAAAGAGAAATTTTACAAACCGTTTTGAGAATAAATACAGTTACACTTTTGAAAAAATGACACCCGACCAAAAGGACGAATGTCTTTCACTTTACAAAAAGTGGCTTCGGGAAAAAGAGGACGACATCCCCGGGCTTGATGAAAGCTTTGAGGCAGTTTCAGAGCTTCTTGATAACTGGGAAAGCCTTGATATTACAGGTTCTTGCCTGCTGGTTGACGGAAAAATGGTTGCTTTCTCGTTTGGAGAGCCAATGATTGCTGCCAAAAGCACAGTTGTTATTCATTTTGAACACGCAGATACCTCCTTTGAGGGTGCATTTCCTATGATGAACAGACAGTTTCTCTTAAACTGCTGGCAGGATTTTGAATTTGTCAACAGAGAAGAGGATATGGGACTTCCGGGACTAAAGAAAGCAAAGGAATCCTATTATCCCTGCCATATGGCAAAGAAATATCTTGCAAAGCTTAAATAGTTGTCATATTTGTCCATCTTTCCAGTATAAATATACTGAAAGGATGATTTTACGTGATTTTTGATACTATGTCTATTATAGCCTCCCTTTTCGGGATTATTATACTTTATGTTCTGTGCCTTGTGTTTATAAAACCTATAAAGCTTATGTTCAGGCTTCTTATAAATATACTTTTCGGCGGAATTATGCTTTTTGCTTATAACTTTTTTGGGGGGCTTTTCGGGATTTCCATAGGGATAAACCTCCTGACCTCCTCTATTGCGGGAATTATGGGAATCCCCGGCATTGCTTTAATATTTCTCACTTTAGTTTTTATATAAAATTTTCTACATAAGAGGTGAATAATATGTCACTCAAGCTGGATGATAAACTGGTTATCGGGGTTTCTTCAAGAGCCCTTTTTGACCTTGAAGCAGAGAACCAAATCTTTGAAAATGACGGGCTTGACGCCTACATAAAATATCAGATTGAACACGAAGACTCTATTTTAAAGCCGGGAACTGCGTTCCCTCTTGTTAAGGCTTTGCAACAGCTTAATGCGGACGATAAATATTTGACAGAAATTATTATTATGTCCAAAAACAGTGCGGACACCAGTCTTAGGATTTTCAACTCCATTGAGCATTACGGACTTAACATAAGCCGTGCATCCTTGGTTAGCGGGGCATCCATTTCACCTTACCTTGAGTCCTTTAAGACAGACCTTTTTCTTTCCGCAAACGAATCGGATGTTCAGGAGGCAATAAATAGCGGAATTGCATCAGGGCTTATATGCCATTATTCAGGTCTTCCTATAAACCCTGACGAAGATATAAGACAAATTCGCATTGCCTTTGACGGAGATGCAGTTATATTCTCCGACGAGGCAGAGAGAATATATCAGGAAAAGGGTCTTAAAGCATTTGAAATACACGAACACGAAAATGCTCAAAACCCACTACCTGAGGGACCTTTTGCTAAGCTTTTAAAAACAATTTCAGTTCTGCAACAAAAGTTCCCAGAGGGAGAGGCTCCTATCAGGACAGCACTTGTTACTGCCAGAAACGCTCCCGCACACGAGAGAGTTATAAGAACCCTAAGAGCCTGGAACGTGAGAATTGACGAAGCATTTTTCCTTGGCGGCATAAAGAAAAGCGATGTTTTAAAATCCTTTGGTGCTCATATTTTCTTTGACGACCAGTCTGTTCACACAGACCCCGCATCAAAAATGGTGCCATCGGCAAGAGTGCCTTACAAATGTTAAAAAGAGCTGTTTTAAAAACAGCTCTTTTTTAACATTATTGTTTTCTTATCTTATTTCCTGCTCAAGATTTTTAAATTCTTCCGTATTGAAAAATTCATCTACTGATATTCCCAGACCATCACAAAGCATCTTTATTGTCACTATACCGGGATTCTGACTTTTTCCATATAAAATATTTTTTATTGTGGACGGAGCTACTCCTGATTCAGTTGCAAGTCTGTTAATTGTCATTTTCTTTTCTTCGCACAAATATAAAATTCTGTTTTTTACCGCCTTATAAGTACCCATTTTTCTACCTCATATAAACTTTATAGACTAATTATAGTCTATTAGTATTAACAAGGTAGGCTATATATGATACAATACGGGCTATAAAAAGACTATAGGGAGATGTGGTCATGAATAGCCCCGAAGAAAAAGCAAATATATCTTTAGCTCTTGGTATTTTAAGTATTTTCACTTGGATCCTTCCAGTCTTTGGATATTCAGTTTCAATTGTCGGTTTGGTTATGGGGATATCCGGAATAAAAAGTGATGAAAAACCTTTTGGAATTGCAGGCATAATCCTGTCAATCATAGGACTCACTTTTTGTATTGCAAATTCTGCAATTGGAGCATATAAAGAAATATCCAAACTATTTTTTCTAAAAATTTTTGGCATTCTAAAAGGCAGAAATTAAAATTAATTTCTGCCTTTTATTTCTTTGTCAGATACTCTTCTGCCATATGAACACAAACCGCTCCATCCGAAACTGCAGTTACTACCTGACGGACCTTCTTTTTTCTCACATCCCCTGCAGCAAAAACCCCCTCTATGCTGGTTTTTGTTGTTTCATCAGCTTCTATATATCCACCATCCGATAGCTTGAGCTGACCTTTCAAAAATTCAGTTACCGGCTTTCTGCCGACACTTACAAACATTCCGTCACATTCCAAAACTTCTTCCTCTTCTGTTTTAACATCTTTTAGGCGAATACCTTTCAGCTTGTCTTCAAATATCAGTTCAGAAACAACGGAGTTCCACCTGATTTCTATATTTTCTGTATTCATCAAGGCATCGTGATAGACCTTTGCGGCACGCAGAGAATCTCTTCTGTGGACCAAAACAACCTTTTTGGCAACTCTTGAAAGAAGCAGGGCATCGCCTGCCGCCGTGTCACCCCCGCCTATAACCGAAACAACCTTGTCCTTATAAAACATTCCGTCACAGGTGGCACAATAGCTGACACCTTTCCCAATAAGAGCTTTTTCGTTTTCTATTCCAAGCTCTCTTGGGTTTGCACCCGTTGCAATAACAATTGTTTTTCCAAAAAAGGTTTCGTCTTTTGTTTTAACTATTTTAGGGTTTTCGTTTAAGCTGACGCTTACAACTTCCTTATACTTACTTTCCGCTCCAAAACGCAGAGCCTGTTTCATCATTTTTTCGCCAAGGGAAAATCCATCTATTCCATCTTCAAAGCCCGGATAATTCTCTATATTATGCGACTCTGCCATTTGTCCTCCGGGCATATATTTTTCAAGTATAAGGGTTTTAAGTCCTGCTCTTTTTCCATAAAGTGCTGCCGTGTAGCCTGCAGGACCGCCACCAATTATTATCATATCATAAATTTCTTTCATAGGCTATCCCCTTTTTATCCTTAGTATATATCATTTGGGAAAAATTATTAGTGGTGGTGATGGTGGTGATGATGTCCGTGGTGGTGATTTTCGCCTGTTTTACAACAAACCTCACCGCAACTTTCCAAAGCACTTTCACACTCAACTGTTATATGGCTTATATTATGCTCATTAAGTTCTTCTTTTATGTTTTTCTTAATCTCTGCAAAATCTCCGTCGCATACCGCGTGAAGGGTTGCAGAATTCTTAAATCCGTCCATACTCCATATATGAAGGTGATGGATATCAAGAACTCCCTCTATATTTATAAGATGTTCCTTTATTTCGGCTAAATTTATGCCCTCGGGAATTTTCTCAAGAAATATATCAAGCACGGATTTTAAATTTCTGAGTGCACCATACATTATAAAAATTGCAAGTGCAATTGACATTATAGAATCAAGAATATAAAAATCCGTGAATTTCATAATAACCGCACCCAAAAGAACAATAGCCCAGCCAAGAACATCCTCAAGCATATGAAGATTAATAGCCTTTTGGTTTATTGAATCTTCTCCCCTTGTGAAATACGCTGCAAAGAAATTTACAAAAAAGCCAACAAGGGCAATTATTATCATTTTTCCATAATCAATAGGTTCGGGAGAAAAAAATCTCAAAGTTCCGTTATATATAACAATCAAAGACCCGCAAAGAAGTATTGCAGACTGAAGAACTCCTCCAAGGACAGAATATCTGTAATACCCATAGGTATATTTTTCGTCAGGCGTTCTCTCGCTCACCTTTTCAAGCAGAAATGAAATGCCTATACTAAAAGCATCCCCGAAATCGTGAATAGCATCCGACATAACTGCTATACTTCCCGTGATTATACCTCCCAAAAATTCAAATACTGAAAAAAAGAGGTTGATTAAAAATGCAACTAATATTTTTTTCTTTGATTTCATAACTAGTTTTTATTTACCTCCATAATCCTTTTGGCTATTTTATTTCTTATGTATAAATATCTAATAAACAGAACCGCTCCTGTTACACTCCAGGAAATCGGCAACGAAAGATATATAGTTGTTATATTTCTGCTTAAAGGGAAGACAAAATTTATCCAGAGTATTCTTATTCCCGAAACCCCAAAAACTGTCATAATCATTGAAAAAACAGAGTCCCCAAACCCAAAAAGACCTCTTGATGATGCGTCCTGCACACTATAAATAAATACGGAAAGTGCAACAATTCTTGTCATAGTTGCCCCGAATTTTATTGACTCAGCATCAGCCACGATAAGTCCCATAAAAAAGTCAGCCCCCGGTACAAAAATCAGTCCCACTATAATCGCAAGAAAAAAGTTTATGCCAACACAAAGCTTAAAGCTTTTGTTACATCTTTCAATTTTTCTTGCCCCGTAGTTTTGCACCAACTGCCGCAAGAGAATTTGCTCCTGAAAATCTTCCCACTATAACAGCATCCGCCGTGCTGTAGAGCTGTTGAAAAATAGAGGTGAGAAGAATTGGCACCGCAAATCTTACAAGTCTTGATAAAACATTTCCCTCTGTTAAATCAAGTGTCCTTTCTCTCATAAAAATCATCTCCCGATTTTTAAAAAATGAATTTTATTAAAATGTTATACTTTAATTTTTTTCCTGAAGGTTATGTACCTTGCTGTCAATACGATAGCGGTTATTCCCCAGGAAACAGGGAATGCAACATAAAGCATCTCAACTGTTCTGAATAACGGCAGAACCGCAAAACACCAGAGAATTCTCACACCGGGTACAGTTAATAAAGAGATAACCATTGGTGCAAAGGAATCCCCATATCCACGGAGACTATAGGATATAACCTCCATAATTCCACACATAAAATATGTTACTGCTATAATAACAAGCCTTTCTTTTCCGCAGATTACAGATTCTGTTTCGCTGACAAACATCCTGATAAGTCCTTCGGCAAAGAAAGTTGTTAAAAGTCCCAGCAAAAGTCCCAAAAAGATAACCAGAAGAAGACAAACCTTTGTTCCACTCTTGCATCTTTCCAGTTTCTTTGCCCCATAGTTCTGCCCCACAAAGGTTGTTGCAGACAGTGCAACTGCATTCATAATAAGATATAAAAAGCCCTCTATCTGTCCGCTTGCGGCACCGCCTGCCACAGCAGCTTTTCCAAAAGAGTTCAGCGTTGACTGAATAATTGTGTTGGAAAAACTAAATGTTGCACCTTGTATTCCCGCAGGAACACCAATAACAATAATTCTCTTCAGCATATGTCTGTCTATTCCTATCTTTGACGGCACAAGCTTTATCTCCTCATTTGTTTTCAGAAGAAGTCTCAGTGCAAGATATGCTGACACTGTCTGGGATATAATTGTTGACACCGCAACACCCACAACCCCCATTTTGAAAACAATAACAAAAATCAGGTTAAACACAATATTAACAACCGTTGCAACACATAAAAACTTTAAAGGATTTTTTGAATCTCCCGCCGCTCTTAGAATACTTGCCGCAAAGTTATAAAAAACCGACGGCACAGAGCCTAAAAAATATATACTCATATAGCTTTTGGCAAGAGGAAGTATTTCTTCGGGAGTGTTCATTAATTTAAGAAGGGGACCTGAAAAAATCACACCAAAAACCATCAGAAACAGTCCTGAAATAACGCTTAAAGCAACAGATGAGTGAACTGCCTTTTCAATCCCCTCATCATCCCTTGCACCGATAAGCTGCGCGGTTATAATCCCCGCTCCCGTTGACATACCGATAAAAAGAGCAAGAATAAGATGCGTTATGGGTGCTGTTGCACCAACTGCGGCAAGTGCCTCCGCTCCAGAAAATTTACCTACTATCATACTATCTACTGCACCATATAGCTGTTGCAGAAGACTTGTGAGCATAAGTGGTATCATAAATTTTATTATCAGCGGAAGAATTTTCCCCTGTGTTAAGTCCATACTTTTTCTTTTTTCACTATCCATTTTAATCCTCATCAGGCATACAAAGTCTTAATATTTCTTTATAAATTTTTTCTCCGTTTTTATTGAAATTTTCCGCACTTAAAGAAGCAGGGAGTGTTGCGTTTCCAAAATCAACAGAAAGCTCCATTTTCACTTTTCCCTTTTCACAAACCCTGCATCTAAGCATTACTCCGCCCTCCGATGGCAGAACCTCTGCACTGACATCCTTTAAGCTTACCACATTTTCGTATCTTATTTTTCCTACAGCATCATTTATCCGCATTTTTGCCGCAGGAGGGATTTTATCCTTAAAAAGAGATAAGGCTTCTTCTCCTTTTTCTGTCAGCGAATAGGACTCAAGGTCTCGATAGAACTTGGTTTCAATATACTTATCCTCCATAAGCTCAAGAAGAATTTCGGAAAGCTCAAAATATTCCATAACCTGCTTTTCCCAGGTCATAATCTCAATAAGCTTTGCAATATCAAGAGGTGCTTCATATTCCTTTAACGTATATAGCACTAAAAATTTTTCTTCTGATTTTTCAAGATACATAATATCAAATCCTTATTTCTTGTGTTTAAAATAAATTCCCACAACCCCAAGACCTGCGTGTGTTGTGATTACAGGGCCGACAGGATAACATTTTATTTCCTTTGGCATAATCTTTTTTTCAAGCATTTTTTTAAGAAGCTCTGCTTTTTCATCTGCATCTGCACTCAAGAGATAGATTTCATTTTCTGCAGGGCAGTCCATTTTGTTTTCCGCCTCTTCAACAAGTTTTGCGAGAGCTTTCTTCCCGCCTCTCACCTTTTGATAAACCTCAACCATTCCGTCATTATTCGTGAGAACAGGCTTTATATCAAGAATTTCACCGATTACCGCAGTTGATGCCTTTATTCTTCCGCCTTTTTTTAAATAGCCCAAATCATCGACCACAAAATAAACGCTATCCCTTTCAAAGGTTTCGGTTAAAAAGCTTATAATCTCTTCCTTTGTTGCACCGTTTTCCGCCATTATAACAGCTTCCATAACAGGCACACCAATACCCATACTAAAGGTTTTTGAATCAACAATGGTTATATCCATATTTTCTTCTTCAATTAGTCTCTGGGCTATCATATTTGCAGTAGTGAATGCTCCACTTGCATTAGCAGGAATTGAAATATAAACAACGGGTTCTCCGCCGCCGCCTAGCTCCCTGAATAAATCTTCAACAAAGTCAGGGGTACACTGGCTTGTTTTCGGGTTTTCTTCCGCAGTTTTCAAAAGATTATAAAATTCCTCTGCCCCATATTCTGCATCCGCAAGTATGCTCTCGTCTCCAATATTTATATAAAAAGGTAAAATCTTTAAATTGTGTTCCTTTATAAATTCATAAGGAATATCCGCCGACTTATCTGCCATTATTCTAACCATACTATAAAACTCCTTCTTTGTTTAAATTTTTATAATCAAATTGTCTTAAAACCTCATAAGCTATTATCGCAACTGAATTTGACAGGTTCAAAGACCTTTTATTATACTTCATAGGTATTCTTATGCAATAATCATAATTATCCTTTAAAAGCTCCTCAGGAAGACCTTTTGTCTCCTTGCCGAAAACAAGAAAAATATCCTTTTCCTTATTATCCCCGCATTCTTTAAAATATGTAAAATCCATATCGCTGTGAACCTTTGCTCCTTTTGTTGTGCAATAATAAAATTCACCATTTTGATACTTTTCCTTTATCTCATAAAAGCTTTGATATTCAAAAAGCTTCAGCTCATCCCAATAATCAAGACCTGCCCTCTTCACCGCTTTTTCGCTTATATCAAAGCCTAAAGGATGCACAAGGTGCAAAGATGCGTCAATAATCGAACAGGTTCTTGCAATATTCCCTGTGTTTGAGGGAATTTCAGGTTCAACCAACACTATATGTAAATTCATAATCCTCTTTTCCTTTCAAATGTCCGTTTAACTAAAAAATTTGCTGTCAAGTCCTCTGTAGCGAACTGCCTCCGTTATATGCTGAGGCAAAATATTTTCTTCACCCTCTATATCAGCAATAGTTCTTGCAACCTTTAAAATTCTGTTGTGTGCTCTTGCACTAAGTCCCATTTTTTCAAAGGCAAATTTCATAATTGTGTTACATTCATCGGAAAGGGTGCAATATTTTTCCATAAGCTCGGGAGAAAGCATACTGTTTGAAAAAATTCCGTCATTTTTATATCTTTCAAGCTGAATTTTTCTTGCCTTATTAACTCTCTTTTTCATATCAGCCGAGCTTTCCTCTTCATTTTTTGACTCTAAGTCAGAATATGAAACCGCAGGCACCTCTATATGAATATCAATTCTGTCAAGAAGCGGACCGCTGATTTTGCTCACATATTTGTGAATTTTTGTTTCTGTGCAGGAGCATTCCCTTGTGGGGTCTCCGTGAAAACCGCAGGGACAAGGATTCATAGAGGCAACCAGCATAACATTACAAGGATACGAAATTGTCCCCGACGCTCTTGTTATGGTCACTGCTCCGTCCTCTAATGGCTGTCTTAAAACCTCAAGCGCATCTCTTCTAAATTCAGGAAGCTCATCCATAAAAAGGACTCCGTTATGAGAAAGACTTATTTCTCCGGGTTTGGGATTTGCTCCTCCTCCTGAAAGTCCCACCGCCGAAATGGTGTGGTGCGGATGCCTGAAAGGTCTTTTTGCTACCATTGCACATTCCTTTCCCAATGCCCCCGATATACTGTGAATTTTTGTTACTTCCAAGGCTTCTTCAAAAGTCAGGTCAGGCAAAATGGTGGGAATTCTTTTTGCAAGCATTGTTTTTCCCGAACCCGGAGGCCCTATCATAAGAAGATTATGACCGCCTGCTGCCGCAATTTCAAGTGCTCTTTTCACTTGATACTGTCCCTTAACCTCTGAGAAATCCACCCCGTAGCTTCCTTCTCTTGAAAAAAGCTCTTCCATATCTGCCTTATGGGGAATAAGCTTCTCTTCCCCTGTGAGACCTTTTAAAAGTTCTTCAAGAGTCGATGCACCAAAAACTTCCATTCCCTTTACAATTGATGCTTCATCTGCATTGCAGGATGGAACATATGCTATATTTTTCCCCTTTTGAAAAGCGGAAATTGCCATTGGCAAAACTCCGTTTACCGACCTAAGCTCACCATCAAGAGACAGCTCACCCATAAAAACAGTTTCTTCTCCGTTCTCAATTTTCAGCTGGTCGGATGCTATTAATATTCCAAGTGCAATTGGTAAATCAAAGTAAGCCCCTTCCTTTTTAACGGAAGCAGGGGCTAAATTAACAGTTATTCTTTTTGGAGGCATAGTGAGTCCCGAATTTTTGATTGCCGCTCTTATTCTCTCTTTTGATTCCTTAACTGCGGTGTCGGGAAGACCAACAATATCAAAACCGGGAAGCCCTGCCGATATATCTGTTTCAACTGTTACTATATATCCGTCAAGACCTGACAGTCCGCAGGAATTTACCTTTGAAATAGCCATATTCTTTCCCCTTTATTTCATTCTTTGTCTAACTGACTCGTAAATTAACACTCCTGCCGCAACAGATGCGTTAAGAGATTCTATTCTTCCAAGCATTGGAATTTTCACAAGAAAATCGCACTTTTCCTTTAAAATTCTGCTCATACCCTCGCCCTCGCTGCCAATTATAATGGCAAGAGGACCTTTTAAGTCACATTCATAGTGCATCATTTGGGCAGAAAGGTCTGTTCCTGCCACCCAGAGACCTTCCTTTTTCAAATCCTCAACCGTTCTTGAAAGATTTGTTACCTTTGCAACCTTTGTGTATTCCGAGGCTCCTGCTGAAACCTTGAAAACTGTTGAATTAAGTCCCACACTTCTGTTTTTAGGAATAATTATTCCGTGAACACCTGCTGCATTGGCAGTTCTTATAATACTTCCAAGATTGTGCGGGTCGGTGAGAGAATCAAGAATAACCACAAACGGAGGTTCACCTTTTTCTTTCGCATAGCTTAAAATCTCATCAACCGTTGAATAATCGTGAACTGCGGAAAATGCCACAACGCCCTGATGATTTCCACCGTCTGCCAAGCTGTCAAGCTTTGCCTGATTAACGAACTGATAGGGAATTTTCCTCTCCTTTGCAAGGGCAACTATTTTTGAAACCTTGCTGTGCTTTATCCCGTCTTTTATCAAAATTTTATCTATCTCTCTTTCCGTGGAAAGAGCCTCTATACAAGGGTTAAACCCATATATTTTATCCTGCATACCTTTTATACCTCCTCAGGCATATCCTTAACAGGGAGCATAACCGTGAATCTTGTGTATATTCCAAATTCACTTTCAACCTTTATGCTTCCGCCGTGATTTTCAATAATTTCTTTTGAAATGGCAAGTCCGAGTCCCGTTCCTCCCATTTGTCTTGAGCGGGCTTTATCCACTCTGTAGAATCTGTCAAATATATGAGGAATATCAGCCTCGGGAATACCAATACCTGAATCCTCCACCTTTATATATGCATCAGAATAAATTCTGCCTGCAAAAACCTTCACAGTTCCCCCTGACGGAGTGTATTTAATAGCATTTGATATTATATTCTTTATCGCTCTTTCTATCTGAAACCTGTCTGCATAAACAAAGGGAATTTCATTTATCATATTATAGACAAGCTTAAGTTCCTTTGCCTCTGCCTCTATCTTAAAGGTTTCTATAAGCTCTCTTGCAAGCTCATCAACAGAAAAATACTCCTTATTCATTTCAGTTTTCTGGGAGTCAAACCTTGAAAGAGTTAAAAGATTTTTAACAAGAGACGTCATTTTTATTGTTTCATTCTGTATGGTCTTAAGGAATGAAATTGCAACATCCTTATCCGAAATACAGTCCCCGTCCAGAAGAGTCTCGGTGTATGCCCCTATAGTTGTCAGCGGTGTTTTAAGTTCGTGAGACACCTCTGCCACAAATTTCTTTCGTGAGTTTTCAAGATTTAACTGCTCGGTTATATCCTCCAAAACTCCAACCACACCTGCAACCTTATCTTTATCCATTTTAAAGGGCACAAAATACATTTTTATATTTTTTGAGCCTAAAACAAGCTCCCTGACTTCCGTATTAAGCTTTTCAAGATACATAAATTCTGCCATGCAGACACCCGCATCAAGCTTTGCAAAAAATTCATCAAACTTAACATCTTCAATCTCATCAATTTCAAGAAGATTTTTTGCCGCAGAATTTATATGAATTATATTCTGCTCTGTGTTAAATGCAATAATTCCGTTTGCAACATGCTCTAAGATAATTTCTATCTTATGCTTTTCCCCTGCGATTTCCTCAAGGGCGCAACTCATTATCTTGCCCATATAGTTAAAGGTGTCCATCAGAGTTCCGATTTCATCATTTGATGTTATCTCAAGATTTGAATCAAATTTCCCCTCGGCAAAATCCTCTGCCTTTTCTGTCAGCACCGTTATAGGAGTTGTTATGGTTCTTGAAAGGAAATATCCAAGAACTATAGCCGCCGCAATACCAAAAAGGAGAGCTCGGAGAGCCGAGGATGCCATATTTCTTGTGAGGCTTAAAACTGCATTTTTATTATCTCTTATGTAAACTATATACCCTTTGTTTGTGCCGTCGGGACTTACGAATTTCGCATAATCCATATAATCTGACATAAACAAAAACTTATCCCCTGTTTTGCCCGTCATGGCTGATATAATATTGGGGGTTTTTTCATAAATCAAAGAGTTAGGGTCTGTTGATGCTATCTCCCTTCCATCGGACGCTAAAAGAACAGAACACTTTCTGTCAGGTCCAAGTCCAAGCTGACCTGAATATGCAGAAAGCACCTTTAAAAGATTTTCTTCCCTTTTGTTTTCAGGAGATAAAAGGGCACTTGTAACATCCACCGTAAATTCTCCGTTCAACACATTTTCAATTTTACTTTTGAAATCTTTTTCATAGAAATGGAAGGTGTTGACCATCATAAAGCCGAAGGCAATAAACATTATTGCCATAACAAGCAAAACGAACATAGCAACTATTTTCCATTGTAATCTTTTAAACATATCCCCAAGCTCCGAGTTCATTTATTTTGTAAGTTTATGTAATCTTCCTGTCTCTTTGTAATTATGTCTTCATAAGCCTTAGCCGTTGCCTTATAATACATATAGTCAGGTGAGCCTTCTTCACAGCTCTTCATTTTCCCCTGAGCCTTTCTTTTTCTTTCACTAAGTAATATATCATTCCAGTCTTGAGGTGCATAAACATCTCTTCTCATTTTATACTGAGTGAAAAGTCCTGCATAGGCGGTTTTTTCTATATGCTCCATACAAAATCTTTCAGGGGCAACTTTATGAATAACTTTCATCAATGGCTCAAGACCGATTTTTTGTCCCATCTCTTCTGTCATAAAGCAAACAAGAGTTTCTTCTCCCCCTGCATAGTTGTTTCCCACTCTGCCATATATGGTGCGGAAGCCTCCCATCTGCATAAGAGTCTGTCTTCTAACGGCAAAGTTTGCGCCGTATGGATATTCCCCATAGTCCTTTGAATATTTAAAGCTTTCAAAATCGAGAGAAAGTTCACTCCAGAGAGGTCTTGTCAGGGAAGTTATAAGATTTTCCTTATCCTTTGGAATTTCAAGAATAATATTTCCTCCGATAACTCCTGCCTCTTCATTTTCACTAAAGGCTTTTATGGCTTTTTCTGCCAAACTCCTATCAGCTATTGCATCATCATCCACATAGTGAAGAATTTCCCCCTCCGCTTCCCAGAGACCTGCATTTCGTGCGTTGCTGAGACCTTTTACGGGGGCTGTTATATATTTTATAGCGGTTTCAGGGTTTTTCTCCATAACCTCATACACATAATCCCTGATTTCTCTGTCCTTAAAGCTGTTGTTTACAAAAATAATTTCATAGTCTGACTTTTTTGCACTTTGGTTTATAAGGGCATCAAGGCTTTCTTTTAAAACATCCGACATTCTGTGAGTGCATAAAATAAATGAAAGCTTTTTGCCGTTTTCTTTTTCACTTTCTATAACCGCTTCTCTTCCATACATAAGGTCATTTTTAACCTTCGCATCCATAAAGGAGAAAGCTGTTTCCATATCGGAGAATTTATAGACGAGTTTATCAATGCTTGATATAATTTCCTCTTCTCCCACATATCCACAAACAGCATCTTCAACATATTCTTTACCAAAATGAACTTTAGCCGTTCCTTTTGGCAAATCTACTCCGCTCTTTGCATCGCCAAAGAAAACTGCACAAAGATTATACGATTCCTTTCCGAAGCATAAATCTTCAAAATCCTTATCTCTCACAAGAATATGATTTCTTTTTGAAATCTCCCCACAAAATGCATCGGCATCATTTTTATAGGTTTCATCCGCTTTAACATACCACAAAAGCGGGGACATATAAAAATCCCGTCTTGCATCATCAAGCAGCATAAGCTTATATCTGTTTTTAGTTATTCCAAGCTCCTTATCCTTTGCAGTTAGAGACCCGCTGTGCCAGCGGTAAAGATAAGCAGGCTCTCTAAAGCTTGTGTGGTGGATATTAAGAAGAGAGTTCATTCTCATCCAATAATCATAATCTTCCAGAGTGTGTTTATAGGATGAATAACAACCAATCACTTCTTTTGCCTTTGCTCTATACATAAAGGCGGCACCTATTGTGTTATTTGCATAGGTGTTAAGCTCCAATGTGCTTTTGGGAAGAATAACATTTCCGCTACCTAAAGGATATTCAAACCAACCATGGTTTTTGTGGGTTTTTCCCTTTTCATTTATAAGACGCATATTCCCGAAAACCATTGCCTTATCGGGGTTTTCAAGAAGTTCTTTTTTCATTTTTTCAAGAAAGTCACAAGGCATAATGTTATCAGCACTTGTCCATGTGAAAAATTCGCCCTTTGCTACAGAAAAGCCTCTTGACAGGGTTCTTGGAATCCTTTTGTTTTCCTGGTCGATAACAACTATTCTGTCATCCTTTTTTGCATATTCATTGATAATTTCAAGTGTGTTATCCTTTGAGCCGTCGTTTATTATGATAAATTCAAAATTTTTCTCGGTCTGGTTTAAAACTGACTCAATTGAAAGGCTCACCAAATCCGCTCCGTTATAAACAGGCAGAACAACGGAAATAAGCCCCTTGATATGCGGGGTTTCCACCTTTGAAAGCTTTAAGGGATAGAGAGCATCTCTTTCTTCCTTAAATCTTTTAAACTTATATTCATAAAGGTTCAAAGGTCTTTCCTTTTCGCCTTTTGAGTTTTGGAAGAACCATCTTTTAAAATTTTCAAACATTTTTTTCTGCCCCTTTTTCCGTCTTCATAATATCATATATTTCTTTCCACGCATCAAGATAACATTTTTTATAAAAAATTTCTGTTCCCGAAGCCTGTTTTTTAACAAGCTTTTTAATTTCCTTTTCCGTTATCCTGATTTGATTTTTCACATAGGCTATTGTCCAACCTATATCCGTGTGCAAATCCTTATAAAAACGATAAGTAGTTAAAAGTCCTGCACGGATGGTCTTTTTCACATGCTCCTTGCTGAATCTGTCCTCATCAACACGGTGAAGCACCTTTGCATTTGGCTGAATCCCTATAGTGTAGCCTATTTGCAGCATTTTAAAGCAAAGAGCCGTTTCCTCGCCGCCTGCAAAATCTTTTCCCACTCTGCCATAGCACATCCTGAATCCCCCTGCACGCCAGAGAGCTTTTTTCCTTGCAGAATAGTTTGCGCCGTATGGAAATTCAAACTGCTGGGTTGCTTCTTTATACCTCGTGTATGACACCTTAAACTGACTCCACAAGGACTCAAAGCCTTTTAAAAGCACCGACGGTCTTGGGAACGGCACTTCTAAAATAACCTGACCGCCCACAATCCCCGCCTCGGGATGATACTTAAATGCTGCATATATTTCTTCAAGCAAATAATAATCACAAAGGGCATCATCATCAAGGAATAAAAGATATTCCCCCTTGGCATTCCACATTCCCGCATTTCTTGCAGCAGACAAACCTTTTTGCGGAATCTGAATATATCTTATAAGCCCCTCGAACTGAGAATATTTCTCGCCAAAGCCTTCTATTTCTTCTTTTATTCCTGATTCAAATGGGGCATTGTCAACAATTAAAATTTCATATTCCTTTTTGCTGAAAGACTGTCTGAGACAAGACCAAAGTGCCTCAATAAGCTTTTCGCCCCTTAAATATGTGCATATAATTATACTTATTTTCTTCTCGTTTTCTTCATCATTTTCTATCATTCCCTCAAACTGATAAAGAAGATTATTTTTAATTTTTGAATCACAAAGTGAGAATACGCTCTCTCCGTCTTCTGCATAGAACCAACCTTTATAATCCTCTAATCTTTCAAGCTTTTCTTCTTTGTTTGTTGTTACGTAAAGGTCAAAGCAGGGCACATCTTTCACGGTTTTTGAAACAAGAATTGTTTTCGCCTTTTTCCCCGCTGCCTGAACTCTTTTTATATCGGGATTTTCACCAAGATATATATATGTTGCACCTGATGCTACCTCAGGAAGACTTAAAAATTCAAGCTCTTCTAAGCTTAACATCATATGCCCTGCATCTTTTAGTGCCTTTTTAAACTGTTCACAATCCTTAGAGTTTCCCTCTTCGCATTCCACAACCCACAAAAGAGGCCACATATAAAAATCACGTCTGAAATCATCAAGAACCATAAGCTTATAACGGTTTTTTGTTATTCCCAGCTCCTTATCCCTTGCGGTCATTGAATTTTCGTGGCGTCTGTATAAATACATAGGAGACTTTTCTTTCGTGTGTGTAATTTTGAAAAGACAGTTAAGTCTCATCCAGTAGTCATAGCTTTCAAGAGTGTTTTTATATTTTGAATAATCCCCAAGCACAAAGGCAGCACTTGCTCTATACATAAAGCAGGCACCAACCGTATTGTTTGCATAGGTGTTAAGAGCATCTATATTTTCAGGCAAAATAACGTTTCCGCTAAAATACGGCTTTTCATACCAGAAATGTCCTCTTTTCACCTTTCCGCCTTTGCCTATTATTTTCATATTGCCGAAAACCATTGCAGAGTCTGAATTTAAAAGCTCTTTTTTCATTGTGCCAAGAGCCGTGGGAAGCATAACATTATCTGCACTAATCCACGTAAAAAATTCACCCCTGGCAACCGAAAAACCTTTTGAAAGAGCTGAGGGAAGCTTTTCATTTTCCTGATTAATAATGGTTATTCTGCTATCGCATTTTGCATATTCCTCTATAATTTCTCTTGTTCCGTCCGTTGAGCCGTCGTTTACAATTATAAGTTCAAAATTTTTCTCGGTTTGGGAAAGCACTGACTCAATTGCAAAGGAAACCAAATCCTCTCCATTATAAACAGGGAGAACAACTGATATAAGACCCTTTTCAGAGGGAACATCAAAGCTTTTCACAGAAAGAGAATACGCATCCTGCCTAGCCTTTTTATAGCCCTGAAATTTCTCTCGGCAAAGCTTCTTTTTAAGCCTTTTATTCTTCGATGCATTGACTCTTCTCAGTGCTTCATTTATTCCTTTTTTAATTGCAAGAATAAGCCCTATTCTCTTATAATCAGAAAGAGCAAGCAGCGAACGGACAAAGGATATACCTGTTTTTCTCAAAATCTTTTCAATTTTTAAACCCGTTTTCCAGACATAAGTTTCCCTTGAATCAAGTTCTGCCTGTTTGTGCTGGGCTGCCTCAAACTGAATTTGCATTATGGCATTTCTGTCTTCTTCGATTTTTTCCTTTAGAGCCTTAATTTCAGCATCCTTTTCCTTTATAATCGTTTCCGAATTTTCAAAGTTCTTTTCCTTTTCGGAAAAGCCCTGCCTTTCGGATATAACCATATCCCAGTTTCCGTTTTCTAGGTGAGATAGTGTGAGTCCGCCTTTTAAAACACCATCTCTTGCATAAACAACAAGAATTTCCTCTCCCGGCCACTGGGTTTTTTCCATATTGGTGCAATCTGTTTCTTTATAATATATAAGCCTGAAATCCTGATTTTTTTCAGGAAAAGAATCATATTCAAAGGTATAAAAATGCTCCTTTATTCTATCCCTTTCCCTGAACGGAATAAGCATAATAAAATATTTTCTGCAATGTGGCAAAATATTTTTTATTGCCTCATTTGGGTTTTCAAAATGCTCCAGTGTGTTTGATGTTAAAATCACATCAAAATCCTCAGGCAGATTATTAACATCTGCTTCAAAGAAATTGTATTCAGGATAATATTCCTTTGCACGGGAAATAGCGGCAGCGGAAATATCCGCTCCCGAAATTTTATCAGTTTTGAAAAACTCGCCAAAAAGACTTACCCCCTCCCCCTCGGCACAGCCAAGGTCAAGAACTGAAAGTCTGTCTTCTTTTATTTCATCTTTTAACCAATCAGGAATAAGGGAAAGTGCCAGCTTATAAAAGAAAAGGCTTTGCTCTCTTCCCTCTTTTTCATCCCAGTCGCCTGAGCCGAAACGTTCATCCCAATATTCCTTTGAATTTATTTCACTGTTCAAGGTTTTCACACCTCCTGGCAAACATCTATCTCTGAGGGTAGCTGAACAAAACCAAAAAGCTCCGTTTCCGCTCCCACCTTTAAATAAGCAGCACCCTCTATATAATCATAATAACTGATAGGTGCCGTGCTCCTGTTTTCAAGTGCACAGGTTACAGTATATGTACCCTTGTTAAGATAATTCATAAAGCTCACAGATACTTTCATATCCCCTGATTTATTAAGGACAATTCCCTTATCCCACGTGGAGGTTACAAAAAGGTCTAGCCCGTTTTTATCTTTTAGTCCCATAGAAACCGACAAGCCGTCAATAGAAACATCCTTTGGAATATTTATAAGTATTTCTGCCTCAACCTTGTCTCCCACAAAAAAGTCACAGCTCTTCTTTCCGTCTTTTTTCAGAACAAATTCCTTAACAACTCCTATATGAGAGCCGAAACGGTTTATAGGCTCAAATTCCTGACCGATGCCTTTTTCTTTTTTAATTTCTATATTCCCCTCAGGGGCCTTTTTATCGGGATCGGTTATATATTCCATATATTTAGAAGTAACCTCCGACACATCCCCGTCCATAATAAGCTTTGATGCATCAAGCCATATTGCCCTTGTGCAAAATCTTCTCACCGCATCTATGTCGTGGGAAACAAAAAGAACAGTTTTTCCCATAGCTTTAAGCTCTTCAAACTTACCATAGCACTTTGCCTGAAAACGATAGTCACCAACAGCAAGAGCCTCATCCACAATTAAAATATCAGGGTCAACGTGAATGGCAACCGAAAATGCAAGTCTTACAAACATACCGCTTGAATAGGTTTTAACCGGCTGATAAATAAAATCACCGATTTCCGCAAATTCAAGGATGCTGTCTAACTTTTTATCAGTTTCTGCCCTCCCGCAGCCCATAATGGCAGCATTAAGATATATGTTTTCAAGTCCAGTGTATTCAGGATTAAAGCCTGCTCCAAGTTCGATTAAAGCTGCAATTCTGCCCTTTGTTTCAAGGCTTCCGCCGCTTTCTGTTATAACCCCTGTTAAAATCTTCAAAAGAGTGGATTTCCCCGAGCCGTTTTTGCCGATTATGCCAACAGACTCCCCTTTTTCAACCGAAAAGCTTATGTCGGAAAGCGCAGAAAAGCTTTTGTGACGGACTTTCCCGAAAGGTAGAAGAGTTTCTTTAAGTCTGTCCTTTGGATTTTTATATAGTTTATAGACTTTTTCAAGATTTTTTGCTTCAATTACTTTTTCCATTTTTTCACCTGTTATCTGGTTTATTAAATAATTATAATTATATCATCGCATACTTTATAAGTCAACAAAAAGCACGAACCCATAAATCTATGGATAACCGTGCTTTTTTCACTTTTATTTGTCCTTATCGGATGCTTTTTCTTCATCCTTTTTGTCGGTTGGGTAAAAATATTCCCTGACAAGCTCTGCCATTTTCTTATCATCGCAAATAACATAGCTTCCCCCGCCTATCATCGCCGTTCTGCCCGGCATCTGATGGACCTTTATATCCCCCGAAATAACACTTGAGATAGTGCCAAGGTGCTTAACCAAATCCTTTGCAGAATAATTTGTTCTCACATTTTTCTTAATAGTTGCAAAAATATCCCCCGCCTTTAAGAGATACTGTGGCTTAAGCTTCTGTTCTGCAAGGGCACGGATAAACTTCTGCTGTGCTTCAATTCTTCCAAGGTCACCCATTGCATAACCCTTATACCCCGGATTTCCCTGTCTGAATCTGACAAAATCGTGAGACTGTTTTCCGTTTAAGTGTTGCATTCCTTTTTTGAGATTTATATGTAAGCCCTGAACCGGGTCATCATATACCATATCAAAGGGAACTTCAAAATCAACTCCCCCAAGCTCATCTATAATCTCAATAAAGGCATCAAAATCAACGGTCATAAAATAATGAACAGGCATCCCCGTCAATAATTTGACCTTTTGAATCGCAAGCTCCTCAGGTTCCTTGAGCCTGCCTCTTTTAACCTCCTGAGCACCAACCCCGATAGCTGAATTAATCTTTCCGTAGCCACTTCCGATAGGAACTCTTGTGTCCCTTGGAATAGAAAGAATATTTATGCTTTTTGTTTTTCCGTTGAGACTTGCAAGCATAATGGTGTCACTTCTCATTCCGCCCTTGTCAACACCAAGAAGCAAAACATTGACAACGCCCACGCCGTCACCCTCGTCTTTATCAACCGAGTCAATCTCTATTTGTTCTCCAAAATAAAAGCCTGAAAGGGTTTTGGCGGAAAACGAACCCAAAACCGTGGCTGTGAATACAAATATTATACCTATGAACAATAATATGGTTTTTGTCTTTCTTGTCATTTCACATTTTCTCCTATTTGTTCTTCTCTCGAATTATACCAAAATGCACAAAAAAAGTCAATATAAAATGGACTCAAATTCACACAAGAATTTTTGCATAATTTTCACCAAAGCGGATAGAATAAATTATTGACATTTTTGCTAATTTTGGGTAAAATAAATGTAATTAAAAAAGCCGAAAGGAGATGTTTGTTTTGGCTTTGGAAACAGTTAACAAAATTCTTGATGCCGAAAAGTGTGCAAAGGATAATGAACTAAAGGCAAAATCAGATAGTGTAAGGATTATTGAAGATGCAAAAGAAAAAGCCTCTCTTATTCTTGATAATGCAAAAGCTGAGGCAAAAGAAAAAACCTTGAAAATTACATCGGAGGCTGAAAAAAAAGCTGATGAAATACTTTTAGATGCTAAGAAAAAGGCAGAGGAAGAGGCAAGGCATGTGAAAGAAACTCTTTCAGTAAAGCTTTCCGACGCCTCATCTTTCATTATTAATCAAATAATATAAAAAGGAAGGATACAGTATGGCAGTTTTACCTATGCTGAGGGTTAACATTTACGGGCTTTTAAAAGACCGCAAAAAAATCCTTGAAGCACTTCAACGCCGAGGCGTTGTTGATATTAAAAAAGCTCCCCTCTCTTCCGAAAAGCTTTCTTCACCTGATACTATGGGTGCTGTCAGCACCTTTTTGAAGGCATCATCAGTTTTCGAGCAGGCACTTTCCATTCTTGAAGACATAAGCCCCGAAAGCAAATCAGCCTTTGAATCTCTTAAAGGAAAAAAGGACTTGTCTCTCGAAAACTATTATGTTTTTGCGTCGGAGACAGACAGCATAACAGCTGAGGCAAACAAGACTCTCTCCCTTTATAAAGGTATTAGCGAAAAAAAGGCAGAAATCACAAGGCTTAATATTCAAATTGAAAGTCTTTTGCCATGGAACACACTTGACATTCCCTTGAGCTTTAAGGGAACATCAAAGGTTTCAGTATTAGCTGGGACTTTCCCCGAAAAAAAGACTTTGGAAGAAATAATCAAAGCCTACGACAATGCCCTTGAAAAATCAGGGAAAGACAAGGAAAAAGAAAGACTTTTTACGGATATTGAAATTATTTCAACTGACGAAAACCAGACCGCCTGTGTTATCTTCTGTGAAAGAGCCTCAGAGGATGCTGTGAAATCAGCTCTCAGGGAAACAGGCTTTGCAAATCCCATGATAACAACAGACAATATTCCATCTCTTTTAATAGAAGAGACTAAGGAAAAAATCAAAAGTCTTGAAATTGAAATAAGGGATGCTGAAAAAGAGCTTAAAACCTTAGTGGGAATGAGAAATGCTTTTAAGTTTATGATTGACTACTATTCTATGAGAATAGAAAAGTATCAGGCTTTATCATCCCTTAACCAAACAGAAAAAACCTTTATGCTGACAGGATATGTTCCTGAAAAATCGGCTAAAGATTTAGAGGCGGAATTTACAAGGAGATATAATGCGGCAGTTGAGCTTTTCATCCCTGAGAAAGACGAAGAGGTTCCCGTTCTTTTAAAGAACAACGCATTCTCTTCTCCCTGTGAGGGCATTCTTGAAACCTTCAGTCTCCCAAAAAAAGGCGAGCTTGACCCCACCTTTGCAATGTCTCTTTTCTACTATGTTTTATTCGGACTTATGCTTTCAGACCTTGCATACGGACTTATAATGGTTCTGGGATGCGGGTTTGCACTATGGAAATTCAAAAATATGGAAGAGTCTTTAAAGAAAACTCTAAAAATGTATTTATACTGCGGAATTTCAACTGCATTCTGGGGTGCTATGTTCGGCGGATTTTTCGGAGATGCGATAACTGTTATTTCCTCCACCTATTTCGGAAAGGAAATCTCATTCCGCCCCCTTTGGTTTGAACCTATCAAAGACCCAATGAAAATGCTTGTTTTCTCTTTTGCGTTCGGCATTGTGCATTTGTTTGCAGGACTTTTTATGAAGCTTATAACCTGCATTAAAAACAGACAATATAAAGATGCATTATATGATGTTATATTCTGGTATCTTTTAGTGGGCGGGGCAATATGCTATCTTCTTACACTTGATATGTTTCTTGATATGACAGGACTTAAATTCAAGCTCCCCCCTATCGTTTCAAAAGTTTCGGTGTGGGCTGTGATAATCGGTGCTGTGGGAATTGTTCTCACAGCAGGCAGAAGCTCTAAAAATATTTTTAAGCGTCTTGCAAAGGGTGCATACGAGCTTTATGGCGTTACAGGATATTTGAGCGATATTTTATCATATTCAAGGCTCCTTGCCCTTGGGCTTGCAACAGGAGTTATCGCTCAGGTTTTCAACAAAATGGGCAGTATGCTTGGAAGCGGAATTTTAGGCTTTATACTTTTTATGATAGTGTTTATCGTGGGACACACCTTGAACATCGGCATAAATTTACTTGGTGCTTATGTTCACACCAACAGACTTCAGTTTGTTGAATTTTTCGGTAAATTTTATGAGGGCGGCGGAGAAAAATACTCCCCCTTTAAAACAAATACAAAATATTATAAAATCAGAGAGGATGTTTAAATTTATGAGTATTGGATTAGTATTTGCATTGGCAGGAGCAGCACTTGCTGCATTAATGGCAGGAATCGGTTCTGCTATCGGTGTTGGTATGGTTGGTGAAGCGGCAGCAGGAGTTGTTACAGAAGACCCCCAGAAGTTCAGCAAGGTTTTAATTCTTCAGCTTCTACCAGGCACACAGGGTATTTACGGACTTCTTATTGCATTTATCACTCTTTCACAGATAGGTCTTCTCGGCGGAACACCCGTAGAGCTTACACTTATGGACGGTCTTGCATATTTTGCAGCTTGTCTTCCTATGGCATTTGTTGGTCTCTGGTCTGCTATCCGTCAGGCAAGAGCTGCAGTTTCAGGTGTTAACCTTGTTGCAAAACGCCCCGAGCAGATGGGTAAATCAATTATCTTTGCGGCTATGGTTGAAACATATGCCATCCTCGCTCTTCTTATTTCAATTCTTGCAATATTCGGTATCTAAAAATATATTAGAAATAAGAGGGTGATGATTTGACAGGAATTGAAAATATATTAAAAGGAATAAATAAGGATTCCGAAAAAATCTGCGAATCAATTATAAACAATGCAAAATTAAAGGCTGATGAAATTATAAAGGAAGCAAAAGAAAACGCGAAAGCTCTCCTTGAAGCCGAGCTTAAAAATGCAGAGAAAAATGCCGAAAACATCATCTCCCGTGGGATGAGCCGTGCAGAGCTTTTGACAAAAAAGATTTTTCTTTCAAACAAGCAGGAGCTTATAGGCGAGGCTATAGAAAAAGCAAAGGAAAAGCTTTTGGGCCTTGAGGGTGCAGAATATCAGGACGTCCTTAAAAATATTTTAAAGAAAAATGCAACAGGTGCAGAGGGAGAAATTATTTTCTCGGAGGCTGATAAAAAATCTTTTAAAGATGATTTTGTGGCTTTTCTCAAAGAAAATAACCTTACTCTTTCCGAAAAAAGCCTTCCTGAAAATGAAAAGGGCTTTATTATCGTATATTCAAACATTGAAGAAAACTGTACCTTCAGTGAAATTTTTGATGCAAACAGAGAAGCTTTCTCGGACAAGGTTCAAAGCTTTTTGTTTGACTAGGGGAGGTTTTTGATATGGCAGAGCAATATACTTATCAGGTTGCAAGAATTCATGCAATTGAAT
Organism: Clostridia bacterium; assembly: GCA_045537065.1. Taxonomy (GTDB): domain Bacteria; phylum Bacillota; class Clostridia; order Monoglobales; family Monoglobaceae; genus RGIG8709. Next base: position 70,580 of record JAZSOT010000053.1, read on the forward strand.
CATCTCTCCTTACTCTCCAAGACTTAGAGCAGGTGCTTGGTGCAAAAGACGAAACAGAAGCCATAAACATTCTTTCAGAAAAAGGCTTTTCAGGGCTTGGCACATACAAGGATATTTCCACACTATTAAAGGAAGAAAGAGAGAAAACAAAAAGACTTGTTAAATCCCTTGTGCCTGATGAAAAAGATTTTGACATCTTTTTGCTGAAAGAGGATTTCCACAACTTAAAAGCCGCCATTAAGGCTTTTATCAGCGGAGAAAGAGACGGCATATATTCAGCGGGCGGGTCTTTGGATATTGAGATTATAAAGACAGCGGTGAAAGAAAAGACCTTTTCACACCTCCCTGAAAATATGCAAAAGGCAGGGGAAGAGGCACTATCCGCTCTTGCAAAAACAGGAGACGGACAGCTTGCAGACATTATAATAGACAAAGCACTTTTAGATGCGACCTTTGAGGCAGGCAAAAATTCTGCTTGCGAAACCATAAGGGAATATACAGAGCTTTTTGTTGCACTTTCGGATATAAAAATTGCATTCCGCGGGGCAAAAATGAACAAAAGCCGTGAATTTCTTCAAAGATGCCTTGCAAAATGCGAAAGTCTTGATACAGAAAAGCTTGCAGAATATGCATCAGCCAGCGAAGATGCTCTTTGCGAGTTTATAGAATATACACCATACAACGAATGTCTGGATATTATAAAAAAATCCTACACAGAATTTGAAAAATGGTGTGACAACAAAATTATGTCCGTTATTTTAAAACAAAAGACAAATTCATTTACCATTGCTCCGATTGTTGCATATTACTATGCAAGGGAAACGGAGATAAGTGCGGTGAGACTTGTTCTTTCAGGAGTTTTAAACGGACTTGACGAAAATCTTATAAAAGAAAGGCTGAGATTACTTTATGTTTAAAGTTGCGGTTTTAGGTGATATAGACAGCATATACGGTTTTTCCGCTCTCGGGCTTGAGGTTTTCGGAGCACCTGATGAGCTGTCTGCAAAAAAAGCTTTCTCAAAGCTTATTTCAGGAGACTATGCTGTTATTTATATAACAGAAGCCTGCGGTGAATTTCTCACAGAAGAAATCGAGAAAACTGCAGAAAACACAACACCTGCAGTGATTTTAATTCCCGGCATAAAGGGAAACACAGGCAAAGGTATTGAAAATGTCAGAAACTCTGTTATTAAAGCAGTTGGCTCGGACATTATATTTAATAATTAGGAAGTGAAATAATGAGTAAAGGTATTATAAAAAAGGTTGCAGGGCCTCTTGTTATTGCAGAACATATGCGTGATGCAAATATGTTTGACGTTGTGCGTGTTGGGGATATGCGACTTATCGGGGAAATTATTGAAATTCACGGAGACAAGGCATCCGTTCAGGTTTATGAAGAAACCTCTGGCCTTGGACCCGGCACCCCCGTTGAATCCACCGGGGAGCCGCTTAGTGTTGAGCTTGGCCCCGGTCTTATCGGCAGTATTTTTGACGGGATTCAAAGACCACTTGAAGCTATTATGAAAATTTCGGGAAACAACCTTGAAAGAGGTGTTGAGGTTCCCTCTCTTTCCCGTGAAAAGAAATGGCATTTCACCCCGACCTTAAATATTGGCGACAAGGTTATTGGCGGTGATTCATATGGCGAGGTTAAAGAAACAGATGTTGTTACTCAGAAAATTCTTGTTCCCCACGGAATTTCGGGAACAATTAAAGAAATAAAAGAATGTGATGCATATATTACAGATGTTGTGGCTGTTATAGAAACAGAAAGCGGAGAGACAAAAGAGCTTACTCTTATGCAAAAATGGCCTGTTCGCAAAGGAAGACCATATAAGAAAAAGCTTCCTCCTGAAATGCCGCTTATTACAGGTCAGCGTGTTATAGACACCCTCTTCCCAATTGCAAAGGGCGGTGTTGCATCTGTTCCCGGTCCTTTCGGAAGCGGAAAGACCGTTGTTCAGCATCAGCTTGCAAAATGGGCTGAGGCAGATATTGTCGTTTATATCGGCTGCGGCGAAAGAGGAAATGAAATGACCGATGTTCTTAATGAATTTCCTGAACTTCTTGACCCGAAAACAGGAAAATCACTTATGGAGAGAACCGTGCTTATTGCAAACACCTCCGATATGCCTGTTGCCGCAAGAGAAGCTTCTATTTATACAGGTATTACCATTGCAGAGTATTTCAGAGATATGGGATATTCGGTTGCCCTTATGGCAGACTCAACCTCCCGTTGGGCAGAGGCTCTTCGTGAAATGTCCGGTCGTCTTGAAGAAATGCCGGGTGAAGAGGGTTATCCTGCTTATCTTGGAAGCCGTCTTGCTCAGTTCTATGAAAGAGCAGGAAGAATTATAACCTGCGGCAGCGGCGAAAGAGAGGGCGCACTTTCAGTTATCGGTGCTGTTTCCCCTCCGGGCGGTGATATATCAGAGCCGGTTGCTCAGGCAACACTTCGTATTGTTAAAGTTTTCTGGGGGCTTGACAGCGCTCTTGCTTACAAGAGACACTTCCCCGCAATAAACTGGCTCACCAGCTATTCACTTTATGCCGACACTATGGCAGACTGGTTTAATGAAAATGTTACTCCCCAGTGGATGGAAAAGAGAACAAGAATTATGCAGATGCTTCAAAACGAGGCAGAGCTTGAGGAAATAGTTAAGCTTGTTGGTATGGATGCCCTGTCCGCTCCTGACCGACTTGTTCTTGAAACCTCACGTTCCATAAGAGAGGACTTTTTACATCAGGATGCTTTCCACGAGGTTGACACATATACCTCCCTTGAAAAACAGTTTATGATGATGGACCTTGTTCTTGATTACTATGATTTAGCAAAGGAAGCACTATCAAAGGGTGCAGAAATTTCTGACCTTGAAGCTCTTCCCGTAAGAGAAAGAATAGGCCGTTTCAAATACACACCTCAGGACGAAATCAAAGCAGAATATGAAAATATTCAAAAAACCCTTGGTGCTGAAATCAGCCGCACCATGCCTAAGGAGGAATTATAATGCCAAGAGAATACAGAAGTATAGAAGAAGTCGCAGGACCTTTGATGCTTGTTAAAGGCGTTGAGGATGTTAATTACAACGATTTGGGCATTATTGAACTTGCAAGCGGCGAAAAAAGACGTTGCAAGGTTCTTGAAATCAACGGCGGTGATGCTCTCGTTCAGCTTTTTGAATCAGGCACAGGTATTAACCTTGAAAGCAGTAAAGTTCGCTTTTTAGGAAAAAGTATGGAGCTTGGAGTTTCGGAGGATATGCTTGGCCGAGTTTTTGACGGACTTGGCAGACCCATTGACGGGGCAGACGAAATTCTTCCCGAAAAGAGAATGGATATAAACGGACTTCCTATGAACCCTGCAGCAAGAAATTATCCTCAGGAATTTATTCAAACAGGAATTTCAGCAATTGACGGGCTTAACACACTCGTAAGAGGTCAAAAGCTTCCGATTTTCTCTGCCAGCGGTCTTCCCCACGCTCAGCTTGCGGCACAGATTGCAAGACAGGCTCAGGTTCGCGGTACAAATGAACCCTTTGCCGTTGTTTTTGCCGCTATGGGTATCACCTTTGAAGAATCAAACTATTTTATAGAAAGCTTTAAGGAAACAGGTGCAATTGACAGAACGGTTATGTTTGTTAACCTTGCAAACGACCCTGCGGTTGAAAGAATTTCAACTCCACGTATGGCACTTACCGCTGCTGAATATCTTGCTTTTGAAAAGAATATGCATGTTTTAGTTATCCTTACTGATATAACAAACTATGCAGATGCTCTCCGTGAGGTCAGCGCCGCAAGAAAAGAGGTTCCAGGTCGTCGAGGATACCCCGGTTATATGTACACAGACCTTGCATCCCTGTATGAAAGAGCAGGCAGGCAAAAGGGCAAAAACGGAAGTATCACAATGGTTCCTATCCTGACAATGCCCGAAGACGACAAAACCCATCCTATCCCTGACCTGACAGGCTATATCACAGAGGGACAGATAATCTTAAGCCGTGAGCTTTACAGAAAGAATATCACACCTCCTATTGATGTTTTACCATCACTTTCAAGACTTAAGGACAAGGGTATCGGGGAGGGAAAAACCAGAGCCGACCATGCAAACACTATGAATCAGCTTTTTGCAGCTTATGCAAGAGGAAAAGATGCAAAAGAGCTTATGGTGGTTCTTGGTGAGGCTGCCCTTACGGATATCGACAAGCTTTATGCAAAATTTGCGGATGCTTTTGAAAAGGAATATGTTTCTCAGGGTTATCAGACAAACAGAACTATTGAAGAAACTCTTGAAATAGGCTGGAAACTTCTTCGTATTCTTCCACGCAGTGAGCTTAAGAGAATAAAAGACGAATTCCTTGATAAATACTATAATGCATAGGGGGTATCAATATGGCTCAGACACAGATTAACCCCACCCGTATGGAGCTTACAAGGCTTAAGAAAAAGCTTGTTACCGCCACAAGAGGACACAAGCTTTTAAAAGACAAACGAGACGAGCTTATGCGTCAGTTTCTTGACCTTGTGAAAGAAAACAAGGCTCTTCGTGAAAAGGTTGAAAAAGGACTTAAAGATGCCAATAAAAACTTTGTTCTTGCCAAGGCTGTTATGCAGGACGAATATTTAAACACGGCTCTACTTGCCTCCAAGCAATCAGTTTCAATTGATGTGGGCAAGAAGAATGTTATGAGTGTTAATATTCCCACCTTCGACATAAAAACCAGAACAGCAGACGAAAATGATATTTACTCCTATGGCTTTGCTTTCACATCAGGCGACCTTGACTATGCGGTGAAATATCTTTCCGGAGTTTTTGAAGATATGCTTATCCTTGCAGAAAAGGAAAAGGCTTGCCAGCTTATCTCTTCCGAAATTGAAAAAACCAGACGAAGAGTTAATGCTCTTGAGCATGTGATGATTCCCGACCTTAAGAAAAACATCAGCTATATAACTATGAAGCTTGATGAAAACGAAAGAAGCACTCAAATAAGACTTTTAAAGGTTAAGGATATGATGCTGAAAGAAGCAATTGAAGAAAGACAAAATGCAAATATATAAAGAAACAATGGGATAGACCAAAAAAAGGGATGTTTAAAAACATCCCTTTTTGTTATTTACATTCACTTACAAGATTTTTTCCTACTGAATTTATATTTCCTGCACCCATTGTTATCACAAGGTCGCCCTCTTCCATATTGTGCTTGAGATACCGCTCAATTGCCCCTAAATCGTTTATATAGGTGCAATTTGGTATAAGCTGGGCTAAATCGCAGGAATGGATTGTACCATCATATTTTTCCCTTGCAGGATATATGTCTGCAAGAACTATTTTATCTGCAAACCTAAGAGCACTTGCAAATTCATTTAGAAACGCCTTTGTTCTTGTATAGGTATGGGGCTGGAACACACACCAAAGATTTTTAGGTTTTAGGTTTCTTGCCGCCTCAAGGGTCGTTTTTATCTCTGTTGGGTGATGTGCATAATCATCCACAACTAATGCCCCCTTGACTCTTCCAAGCTCTTCAAAGCGTCTTTTTGTGCCTCTGAAGGCAAGAAGTCCCTCTCTTATATAGTTCGGCTCAATTCCAAGGGAATGGGCAGCAAGTGCCGCACCAAGAGAGTTATATATATTATGCTTTCCAAGGACATTAAGCCTTATAGTCACAAAGCGTTTATTATCCTTGAAAATATCATATTCAACACATCCGTCACCCGTCTCTCTTATGTTCTCCGCAACGAAATCGGCGTTTTTGTCATAAATTGCATATTTATACACTTTTGTCTCTATGTTTTGCACAACGGAAGATATATTTTTATCGTCAGAACATACAATTATGCTTCCATCAGGTGAATTTAGTCTTGCAAATTTCTCAAAAGATGTTATAATATGAGATAGGTTAACAAAATAATCCAAGTGGTCTTCCTCAATATTAGTAATAATAGACAAAAATGGATTAAAATTTAAGAAGCTTTCAACATATTCACAGGCTTCAAATACCAGATAATCCTCACCACCGATTTTGAAGTTTCCGTTGATTTGCTCAAGTTCGCCACCAACTAAAATAGTTGGATCGACATTTGCAGCAAGTAAAATCAATGCGAGCATTGAAGTTGTGGTGGTTTTTCCGTGCGTTCCGGCAACTGCAAGCGGGTATTTATAATATTCAAGAATGCCCCCTAAAAGCTCAGCTCTTTCAACGCAGGGAACACCAAGGCTCCTTGCTTTTATAAGCTCAGGATTATCTTCCTTTATTGCGGCAGTGTAGCAAACAAGGTCGGGTTTTTCAATGTTTTCCGCCCTCTGACCAATGTATATTTTTGCACCCTTATCCTCTAATTTTTTTAGAAGAGGAGAGAATGTCATATCAGAACCTGTTACACTGTGTCCTAAATATAAAAGAATATCGGCAATGGCACTCATACTAATGCCGCCTATGCCAATCATATGTATAGTTTTATTTGAACCTAAATTTTTCAGTGAAAATTTTGCCAAAATATTTCACTCCTTCCATTGATTACACATATTATACTATATTTGATTTGAAATTTCAATATTCTTATTAAATTGTTAAAAAATAAATTTTACATAAACAATGTCAAATCTCAAGATTTGACGGAAAATGAGGTGCAACATGAATATCACTGATATCAAAGTGAGAAAAATTAATGCGGAGGGAAGAATGAAAGCAGTTGTTTCAGTTACATTTGACGACGCTTTTGTTGTTCACGACATTAAGGTTATTGAAGGTCAGGAAAAGCTTTTCATCGCTATGCCAAGCAGAAAAACTCCTGATGGCGAATTTAAGGACATCGCTCATCCTATCAATGCTGAAATGAGAGAACTTCTTCAGTCTAAGATTTTAGAAAAATATGAAGAATCCCTTAATGAAATTGTTCCCGAAGAAGAGTAATTTTATACCTTTTTCAAATTTCAATATTGTTTAAACTTTTCTTTTAAAGCAAAAGAACTACCATACTTTTGGTAGTTCTTTTGCTTTATAAAAAATTAAAGGTGCAACATTAAAGATTGCACCTTTTTTGTAGCTTAAAATTAAACTAACTCCAAAACAGCCATTTCAGCTGCGTCTCCACGACGGGGACCCATTTTTATTACTCTTGTATAACCACCGTTGCGTTCAGCATATTTGGGAGCTATCTCCGCAAAAACCTTAGTAACAACATCTTCCTTTGTAATAAAAGCAAGTGCCTGACGGCGAGTGTGAAGTGTGTTCTTTTTGCCGAGAGTAATCATTTTCTCAGCTATCTTCTGAACTTCTTTTGCTCTTGTAACAGTTGTTTCAATTCTTCCTGCTTCAAGGAAAGAAGTTGTAAGACTTCTAAGCATTGCTATTCTCTGATCAGTCGGTCTTCCCAACTTTCTCTGGTGTGCCATACTATCACCTCTTTTAAATATTCTTTGAAATCCTTTCGGATTTCCGACTTAGTCTTCATTGTTTGAAAGAGAAAGTCCCATTCCGTCAAGCTTTGCAATAACTTCTTCCAAAGACTTGCGGCCAAGGTTTCTTACCTTCATCATATCGTTTTCACTCTTGTTGGTAAGATCCTGAACTGTGTTGATTCCTGCACGTTTCAAACAGTTGTATGAACGTACTGACAAATCAAGTTCCTCTATGGTTGTTTCAAGAACCTTTTCTTTCTTATTTTCTTCTTTCTCTATCATTATTTCTGTGTTCTTAGCAGCTTCTGATAAATCAATGAACAAGCTTAAATGTTCATTAACAACCTTTGCACCAAGACTCACAGCATCAGATGGATTAATGCTTCCATCTGTCCATACCTCAAGAGTAAGCTTATCATATCCTTCTGTGGTTGTTGTAACAGAATAGTTAACCTTTGTAACCGGTGTGTAGATAGAATCTACAGGAATAACTCCGATAACAGGCTGAAGTGTCTGCTTGTTCTTATCAGCACTCACATATCCTCTGCCCTTGTCGATTACTATTTCCATAAACAACTTTGCATCCTCATTACAGGTTGCAATGTGTAAATCTCCGTTGATGATTTCCACATCTGAATCACACTTTATATCTCTTGCACAGATTTCTCCGGCACCTTCGTGGTTGATATAAATTGTCTTTTCGCCTTCAGAATAAAGCTTTGCTGTGAGCTGCTTTATGTTCAGGATAATTTCGGTTACATCTTCTTTTACACCGGGAATTGTTGAAAATTCGTGCAAAACACCGTCAATCTTAACGGATTTTGCAGCAACACCCGGAAGTGATGCAAGGAGAACTCTTCTCAGTGAGTTACCGAGAGTTATTCCATATCCTCTTTCAAGCTGTTCTACAACAAACTTTCCGTATTTATAATCATCAGAAATTTCCTGTACCACTTTTGGTTTTTCCATTTCTAACATTTTCAGCCCTCCTGTTAATTTTCTTTGAATTAAACAGCTAAAGCGCTATTACTTACTGTAAAGCTCGACAATCAAGTGTTCTTCGATTGGAAGGTCTATGTCATCTCTTTCAGCAAAAGCAACAACTCTTCCTTCTAATGTATCTCTGTTCATATCAAGCCACTTTGGAACAGCTCTTGATTCTGTTGATGCAAGGATTGCATCAATTTTTGAACTTTTACGGCTTGTCTCCTTAATAGTGATAACATCTCCTACCTTAACAAGGTATGACGGAATGTTAACTTTCTTACCGTTAACAAGGAAATGAGCGTGTGATACAAGCTGTCTTGCTTCCGGTCTTGATTCTGCAAGACCAAGTCTATAAACAACGTTATCGAGTCTTCTTTCGATAAGCTGGAGCAAGTTTTCACCTGTTACACCCTGTTTCTTATTTGCAAGTTCAAAATAATGTCTGAACTGTCCTTCAAGTATTCCGTAAGTCTTTCTTACCTTCTGCTTTTCACGAAGCTGTGTTCCGTACTCAGAAAGCTTACGTCTGCTCTGTCCGTGCTGGCCAGGAGCATATGCTCTTCTGCCTATAGCACATTTATCTGTATAACATCTGTCACCTTTTAAAAATAACTTCTGTCCTTCACGTCTGCATATTCTGCAAACTGATTCAGTATATCTAGCCATTTAAAGTTTCACCTCCTGTAATTATCTGTCGGATTATACACGTCTTCTCTTTGGCGGTCTGCATCCGTTATGCGGAATCGGTGTTACATCCTTAATCATACTTACTTCAAGACCTGCTACCTGAAGTGCACGAATTGCTGCTTCACGGCCGCTTCCTGGTCCCTTAACATATACTTCAACGAATTTAAGTCCATGCTCCATTGCAGCTTTTGCTGCTGTTTCTGCAGCCATCTGTGCTGCATATGGTGTGCTCTTTCTAGAGCCTCTGAAGCCTAAACCTCCGGCTGATGCCCATGAAATTGCATTTCCCTGTACATCTGTTATTGTAACAATTGTATTGTTAAATGTTGATTTAATATGAGCTGCGCCGCGTTCTATATTTTTCTTCTCTCTACGACGTCTGGTCTTTTTAACTGCCTTTGCCATAGTAATTTCACCTCCTGAAATTCACGGAGCTTTACGCGTGGCGTAAAGTCATTCGATTATTAGTAATTATTTCTTTTTGTTGGCCATAGTTTTTCTTGGGCCTTTTCTGGTTCTTGCATTTGTCTTTGAACGCTGTCCTCTTACCGGAAGACTCTTTCTGTGACGAAGTCCTCTGTAACAGTTGATTTCAATAAGACGCTTAATGTCAAGAGCGATATCACGGCGAAGGTCGCCTTCTACCGTATAGTTGTCGATTTCAGCTCTGAGCTTTGATACATCTTCTTCTGATAAATCACGAACTCTTATATCAGGATTAATTCCTGTTGCAGCCAAAATCTTCTTTGAAGTCGAAAGACCTATACCGAAGATATAAGTTAATCCGATTTCTACTCTCTTTTCATTTGGTAAGTCAACACCTGCAATACGTGCCATACTTTCAATTCACCTCCGAATTATTTTTCTTTGAAAAGCACTTTACGCAGCAGAATTTCATTTCAGCAATTTTATTTTGCCTACATAAGCTTAAATAAATTGGTCTTTAAGCCTGACTCTGCCGCTCAAAAAACAGTTTAATAATTTTCTGCTTAGCCCTGTTTCTGTTTATGACGGGGATTTTCACAGATAACCATTACCTTGCCTTTTCTTTTTATAATCTTGCACTTTTCGCAAATTGGTTTTACTGAAGGTTGTACTTTCATTTTCCTCCACCTCCTGCATAAGTTAGTCAGCTCTATAAAACTACTCATAGTGCCAACCGATTTATTATACCACTACTTTCAAATTTTGTCAACCCTTTTTTAATTTTCCCTGACGAAACGCTTTTCTTCTTCGGGTTTGACCCTAGTCTCCCGTAAAAACCGCAGATTTTTACGGAACAAGCTGAATCACCGTTAGTGTGAGTTTTTGTGCTTGCACAAAAACAAACAAAATATCGGTCGATTCAGCGCCTATTTACTTCTCCAGGTTATTCTGCCTTTTGTTAGGTCATATGGAGAAATTTCCACAGTTACCTTATCACCGGGCAAAATTCTTATATAGTGCATTCTGAGCTTACCTGAAATATGAGCAAGTATTTTATGTCCATTTTCAAGTTCAACCTGGAACATAGCATTTGGCAACGCTTCAAGCACTGTGCCTTCTATTTCCAAAACATCTTCCTTTGCCATAAGTCATTCTCCTTTCTCTTCCAAAAATTCTGAAATTGCTCTTCTTAGCTCTGCATTTGTGACCTTTCCTTCGTTTTTCAGCTTTTCTGTTATATACAGGCTGTTTACTCCGGAATTTACCAAATGCTTTATCTTTTTCTTTTTCGGCTTTACGATTTTTCTTAAATCACCGTCACAGACAAAGCAGAAAATATTCTCTGTTTTAACAACAATAAAAAATCTATCCTTGTCTCTTCCGGCTTTTGACATAACAACATCGCCGATATTAAATTGCAAGTCCATTAACTTTCTCCTCACTACTCACAAAGTGTAAGTAAACACGGTCCGTTATTTGTGATAAGCACTGTGTTTTCATAATGGGCACCAAGGCTTTTATCTACAGACAAAACAGTCCAGTCGTTATCCGCAACGAAGTAATCATCCCCGCCTGCAAACACCATTGGCTCAATAGCAAGACACATTCCCGGCATTATTCTTATTCCTCTTTGTCCTTTTGAAACATAGTTAGGAATTTCAGGGTCTTCGTGCATATCCCTGCCTATGCCATGTCCGCAGTAATCTTTTAAAACACTGAATCCGTTTTCTTCAACATAGCTTTGAACAGCCAGAGAAATATCGGAAATTCTTTTATCTGATGCCGCAAATTTTATGCCTTCAAAAAAGCTCTGCTTTGTAACATCAATTAGTCTTTGTGCCTCTTTTGAAATTTCTCCAACTGCAAAAGTTCGTGCTGCATCTCCGTTGTAACCCTTGTAGGTTGCACCGCAATCCACACAGATTATATCACCCTCCGCGAGCACTCTGCCAGATGGAATCCCGTGGATAATCTCATCATTAACACTTGCACAAATGCTTCCCGGAAATCCGCCATAACCTTTAAACGCAGGAATTGCCCCATTCTTGCGAATATAGTTTTCAGCAATTTTATCAAGTTCCAGAGTGGTTATTCCGGGCCTTACATTTTCCTCAACCGCCTTTAAAGCCCCATATGTGATTTCTCCGGCAGCTTTCATAAACTCTACTTCAATCTTTGACTTAATAGTAACCATTTATACACTAAACTCCTGATTAACCCAGCACTGCCAAAACTTCTTCTGTTGTGCCTTCAATGGTATCTTTTCCCTTAGCACTGTATAAAATTCCCTCTTCCTTATAGAAATTAATAAGAGGTTCAGTTTTTTCGTGATAAGTCTTAAGTCTTTCTTTCACAGTTTCAGGCTTATCGTCTGCTCTCTTCCTAAGCTCTCCGCCACATACGTCGCAAACACCCATAACCTTTGGCTGTCTGTGAACCTCGTGATAGGAGGCTCCGCATTTACTGCATTCTATTCTGCCTGATACTCTTTCGATAATTGTTTCATCATCAACATCAAGATAAAGTGCCTTATCAAGAACTATTCCTGAATTTTTAAGTGCATTTGCCTGCTCGATATTTCTCGGAAAACCGTCAAGAATAAATCCATTTTTGCAGTCATCTTCACTTATTCTACTTTTTACAATATCTATCATTACATCATCCGGAACAAACTTTCCGTCATCAATATATTTCTTTGCTATATCGCCAAGGGGAGTTCCGTCTTTGATATTTTTTCTGAGTATTGCACCTGTTGATACTGCAGGAATTTCATAATGCTTTGAAAGAAGCTCTGCCTGAGTTCCTTTTCCTGCTCCGGGAGGTGCTAATATTATTAATTTCATCATTACAATGCCACCTTCAATTCTGCCAAAAATTATTATTTAATGTAATTTTATTCAATAGTATGTAGAAAATATAACTTTCCCTTAAAACTCCAATAGGGGCGTCCTGCTTTCACAGAACTCCCCTCTGAAATTCTAATTATTCAAGAAAACCCTTATAGTGTCTCATAACCATCTGTGATTCAAGCTGTGTAACTGTTTCAAGTGCAACACCAACAACGATTAGAAGTGATGTTCCGCCGATTGCAAAGTTATTAATCTTAAGACCTACATTCATAAATATAGGAAGAACAGCTATAAATCCAAGGAATATAGCACCTGCAAGAGTTATCTTTGATAAAACCTTGCTGATATAATCTGATGTGGGTCTGCCCGGTCTGATACCCGGAACAAATCCTCCGTTCTTCTTCATATTGTTAGCCATTTCAATTGGATTGAACTGAATAGCTGTGTAGAAATATGTGAAGAAGATAATGAGGAAGAAATAAAGCACTCCATACATCCAGTGTGTTGGTGAGAACACTTTTAAAAATCCGCCCCAGAATCCGCCTGTTGCTTCGCTTACACCGCAGAATGCAGCGATTGTTCCCGGGAATGACATAATTGACATCGCGAAAATAATCGGAATAACACCTGCAGCTGAAACTTTAATCGGAATATGTGAGCTCTGTCCACCGTACATCTTTCTGCCAACAACACGTTTAGCATACTGAACAGGAATTCTTCTTTCTGCTTCGTTCATCCATACAACAAATCCTACTACTAAAAGACCAACTAATAACAAAGCAATAATTCCGATTATGCCCATTGTTCCGTTTAACATATACTGATAAAGGGATACACACATAGCCGGAACTCTTGATACGATACCTGTGAAGATAATCAGTGAGATACCGTTACCAACGCCTTTTTCTGTTATCTGTTCGCCAAGCCACATAAGGAATGCTGTACCTGCAACAAATGTTGAAACAACAACTATACCTGCTGCCCAGCCAGGATTTGTAACCGCACCGTATGATCTTAAAAGGAAGTAAAGACCAATAGCCTGAATAAGAGCAAGAACAACTGTTCCATATCTCATAAGCTGACCAATTTTCTTTCTGCCTTCTTCCCCTTCTTTCTGCAATCTCTCAAGTGCAGGAATTGCTACACATAAAAGCTGCAAAATAATTGAAGAGTTAATATATGGTGTGATACTCATGGCGAATATTGTTGCATTGTTGAATGCACCACCGGAAACTATATCAATGAAACCAAACAATGAATTGCTTGTTCCTGAAAAGATTTCCTTTAATGCTGCTGCATCCAGCATAGGAACAGGAATAAACGAACCTAAGCGGAAAATAATCATTAGCACGAGGGTATATAATAGTTTCTTTCTTAAATCAACAACCTTCCATGCGTTTCTGATTGTTTCCAACATATTATACCACCTCAACCTTTCCTCCGGCAGCAACTATTTTCTGTTCAGCTGTTTTGCTGAATCTCTTAGCTTTAACTGTAAGAGCTTTATCAATCTCTCCACGGCCAAGGATAACTATACCATCGCAAACCTTTGATATAATACCATTTGCCTTTAAGATTTCAGCTGTTACCTCACTGCCGCTTTCTAATTTATTAAGAGCTTCCACATTAACTGCAACATATTCCTTTGCAAAAATGTTTGTGAAACCACGTTTTGGAAGTCTTCTGTATATAGGCATCTGTCCGCCTTCAAATCCTGGACGAACACCGCCGCCTGATCTGGCGTTCTGACCTTTATGACCTTTGCCGGCAGTTTTTCCGTTACCACTTCCGTGGCCTCTGCCTACTCTGAAATTCTTTTTCTTAGAGCCTTCGCTCGGAGATAATTCATGAAGTTTCATCAAAGTACACCTCCTCTTTGTTTTGTAAAATAATTATTCGTTCGTAAATAGCGTTTTATTACGCTTCTTCAACTGAAACAAGATGAGAAACCTTAAAAATCATTCCTCTAATCTGGGGATTGTCAGGCTTCTCTACGCACTGATGGAGCTTTCTGAGACCGAGTGCTTCAACTGTTGCTATCTGGTCTTTTTTGCATCCGATTGTGCTTTTTTTAAGCGTTACCTTTAATTTATTTGCCAAGGAAAAAACCTCCAATCTCACTTGGTTTAACTTTCTCAAAAAAGTTTTTATAATTCTTCAACTTTTTTGCCTCTTAGCTTTGCAACCTCTTCAGGACTCTTTAGTGCAGCTAGTGCTTCAACTGTAGCTGATACAACGTTCTTCGGATTGTTGCTTCTTAAGCATTTTGTTCTGATATCTCTAATACCTGCAAGCTCTAATACCGCACGGACACTTCCGCCGGCAATAACTCCGGTACCTTCTGCAGCAGGCTTTAAGAGCACTCTGCCTGCACCATATTCACCAATAACCTCGTGAGGAATTGTGGTGTTTATCATTGGTACTGTTATCATATTTTTCTTTGCATCGTCAATACCTTTGCGGATTGCATCCGGAATTTCAGCTGCTTTACCCATTCCGTAGCCAACATGACCGTTTTCGTCACCAACTACTACAAGTGCGCTGAATCTGAATGTTCTACCACCCTTTACAACCTTAGCAACACGGTTTAACGAAACAACTGTTTCCTTTATATCAAGAACATCTGCATTTATTCTTTCTGCTTTCTTAGTTCTTTCAACTTTTTCTGCCATTGCTTCTATTCACCTCTTTCATTATTTTTGAAATTTCTGACGGGAGACTCTAATTAGAATTCAAGTCCGCCCTCTCTTGCTCCGGCTGCAACTTCTGCAACTCTGCCGTGGTAAACATATCCGCCTCTGTCAAATACAACAGCTTTTATGTTCTTTTCCAATGCTTTCTTAGCGATTGAAAGTCCAACAGCCTTTGCAGCTTCTTTGTTTCCGCCGTAATTTGCTTTCAAATCAGCGTCAAGAGTTGAAGCTGAAACTAATGTTACGCCCTTTGTGTCATCAATAATCTGGGCATATATATTCTTAAGACTTCTATATACGCAAAGTCTTGGTACCTCAGCTGTGCCTGATACCTTTTTACGAACTCTCGCGTGTCTTGCCTGTCTTGCTATTTCACTGCTTGTTTTCTTTATCATAATCGCACCTCCTTGCGGTTTAAGTATAATTATTTTTCTTTTGATGAGCTTCTTTAAGCCGCCCTATTATTTTTTCTTAGAACCGGTCTTACCTTCTTTTCTTCTGATGTACTCATCAACATACTTAATACCCTTACCTTTATATGGTTCAGGCGGTCTCTTTTCTCTTACTTTCGCAGCGAACTGACCAACTTTCTGTTTGTCAGGTCCTGAGATTATAATCTGGTTTGGCTGAGGAACATCGATTTTGATACCTTCGATTTCTTCCATTTCAACCTGATGTGAATAACCAAGATTCATAACAAGCTTGTTACCCTGCTTTGCAGCTCTGTAACCTACACCGTTTATCTCAAGGTCTTTCTTAAAGCCTTCACTTACGCCTTTTACCATATTGAAAAGAAGTGTTCTGGTTAAGCCGTGAAGTGCTCTGTTTTCTTTTTCGTCATTAGGACGTTCAACTGTTAAAGTTTCGCCATCCTTTTTGATTATCATATTTGGGTGTAATTCCTTTGTTAATGTTCCCTGAGGTCCTTTAACTGTTATAACATTGCCTTCTGCAATTGTTACATCAACACCCTGCGGTACTGTAATAGGTAATTTTCCTATACGAGACATCTAATATTCCTCCTTTCTTACCAAATAAATGCTAATACTTCGCCGCCAACGTTCTGTTTGCGTGCTTCTTTATCTGTCATAATGCCCTTTGATGTTGAAATGATTGCTATACCAAGACCTTTAAGAACTCTTGGAAGCTCCTCCTTAGATGCATATACTCTAAGGCCCGGCTTTGATACTCTTCTTAAGCCTGATAATACCTTCTGCTTATTCTCAGCGTATTTAAGTGTTACTCTTATAATGCCCTGAGTGCTGTCTTCAATGTATTCTACATTTTTAACATAGCCTTCTTTAAGCAAAATCTCAGCAATCGCTTTTTTCATATTTGATGCCGGGATATCAACTGTTGTGTGTCTTGAGTTGTTGGCATTTCTTATTCTTGTAAGCATATCTGCTATTGGATCTGTTATCTGCATAATTCATCCTCCTTTTTTAGCGGATTTTTAGACCAGTTTGGCTATCCGTTCAATCCCATCGGGAATGTAGCCACTTAATCCTTATTTTTTGTTATTTTTTGTTGCTCACTTTGAGCTTTTATATTGAAAAGTTCCCAAAATCTTACCAGGACGCCTTTTTCACTCCGGGGATCTGACCTTTATAAGCCAATTCACGGAAACAAATTCTGCATATTCCGAATTTACGGATATAAGCGTGGGGTCTGCCGCAGATTTTACATCTGTTGTATTCTCTGGTTGCATATTTCTGAACTTTCTGCTGCTTAACTTTCATAGCTGTCTTTGCCATTTAATAATCTCCTCCATTTCCTAGAACTTTTAAATGGATATATTCACCAAAAAAACAGTTTCTAAAACTATTTTGTAAAAGGAGCACCCATAAGTGTAAGAAGTTCGCGTGCTTCCTCGTCGGTGTTTGCTGTGGTAACAAAAATTATATCCATACCACGGATTTTATCAATTTTATCATAATCAATTTCAGGGAAGATAAGCTGTTCTTTGATACCCATTGAATAGTTACCTCTTCCGTCAAATGAATTAGGATTGATACCTCTGAAGTCACGAACACGTGGAAGAGCTGCATTGAATAGTCTGTCAACAAATTCATACATCTTTGAACCTCTTAAGGTTACCTTACAACCAATGTTCATACCTTCTCTGATTTTAAATGTTGCAACTGACTTTTTAGCCTTTGTTATAACAGGCTTTTGACCTGTGATAAGCTCAAGGTCTGCCATTGCATTGTCAATAGCTTTTGAGTTTTCTTTTGCTTCTCCAACACCGATGTTGATTACAACCTTATCGAGCTTTGGAATCTGCATTACACTCTTATATTCAAATTTTTTCATTAAAGCGTCTTTAATTTCTTTGGTATAACGTTCCTCAAGTCTCATTTAACTTGACCTCCTTTCTAAATGTTTATTAGTCGCCGAATGTCTCCTGACATTTCTTGCAGTAACGAACATGTGTTCCGTCCTCTAATATTCTTCTGCCGACTCTTGCAGGAGCTCCGCATTTTTCGCATACATTCATAACTTTTGATGCGTAAATTGGTGTTTCCTGTGTGATTATGCCGCCAGCTTCTCCCATACGGCGGGGTTTCTTATGCTTTTTAGCAAGTGACACGCCTTCTACGATTACTGTTCTTTTTTCAGGGTTAACTGACAAAACTTTTCCCTTTTTGCCTTTATCTTTACCTGATAAAACAACAACGTTGTCACCTGTTTTAACATGCATTTTTGTACTCATTTAAAATTTCCTCCTTCCGTCTTAAATCCCTTTCCGGAATTTCCGGATAAACATTCGAATAACTTCATCCTCAGTGAGAGGCTTATAAAACCTCTGGAGCAAGTGATAAAATCTTCATATATTCCTTTTCACGAAGCTCTCTTGCAACAGGACCGAATATACGGGTTCCTCTTGGAGTTTTATCATCCTTTATTATTACAGCTGCGTTCTCATCAAATCTGATTTTTGAACCGTCAGCTCTTTTCACGCCTTGAACACTGCGCACGATTACAGCCTTAACTACATCGCCCTTCTTTACAGCGCCGCCGGGTGTTGCTTTTTTAACAGAAGCAATTATTACATCACCGATGTTTCCATAGCGTCTAACTGAACCGCCGAGTACTCTGATACACATAATCTCTTTAGCGCCTGTATTATCAGCAACCTTGAGTCTTGTCTGCTGTTGTATCATAATTGATTTCCTCCTTCTGCACATTCAGCAATGCTGAATGGTTGGAATAAAAACTTACTTCGCTTTTTCAACAATCTCCACCAGTCTCCAGCGCTTATCGCGAGAAAGGGGTCTTGTTTCCATAATCTTAACTGTGTGGCCAATGCCACGTTCGTTGTTTTCGTCATGTGCCTTGAACTTCTTAGTTGTCTTCATGATCTTCTTATATAAAGGATGCGCCTTGTTATCAGCGAGAGCAACAACGATAGTTTTGTGC
>JAZSOT010000013.1:0-18378 GCA_045537065.1 Clostridia bacterium
ATTGAGATGTGTAATAAAGGAAAAATAGATTTGGTTATTACAAAGTCAATTTCACGTTTCGCAAGAAATACTGTTGATTGCCTAACGCATGTAAGAAAACTAAAGGCAAATAATATAGGTGTTATTTTTGAAAAGGAAGGAATAAATACGCTCGATGCAGTTAGTGAAACATTTTTAACATGGTTTAGTGCTTTTGCTCAGGCGGAAAGTGAATCGCTTAGTCAAAATGTAACCAGAGGTAAAAGAATGGGATATAAGGAAGGAAAGTTTGCTTTCCCCTCATTATTATATGGATATGACAGAGGGGATGGAAAAACACCTGTTATAATTCTAGAACAGGCTACTGTTATTCGAAAAATGTTTCATATGTATTTGGAAGGAAAATCAATAAGAGGGATTAAAGAGTGGCTTAATGCTAATAAAATTGAAACACCAAAAGGCAATGAGTTGTGGAGTGAATCTACTGTGTCTGGAATATTGAGAAATGAGAAATATAAAGGTGATGCACTCTTACAGAAAAGTTATACTGTAGATTATCTTACAAAGACAACAGCAAAAAACAAAGGTGAGGTAACACAATATTATATTGAAAATAACCATGAGGCTATTGTATCACGAGAAATATTTGATATGGTGCAAGATGAGATGCAACGACGAGTAAGCTTATACAGTAGTAAAACTCCAAGCAAATATAGTTCTAAATATGCTCTCACAGGCAAGGTGATCTGCGGAGAATGTGGTGCTAAGTATAGAAGAGTTACATGGTCACGAAATGGCAAAAAGAAAATAGTGTGGAGATGTATCGAGAGACTAAATAACGGAACACAGAACTGCAAGAGTTCACCAACAATACTTGAAGAAGACTTAAACAATGCAGTATTAAACAACATTAAGAGTATTCTCGGTAATTTTGATGATGTAAAAAATAAAGTAAAAGAAAAAATTGAGATAGATATCTTTAAGGATAATGAGCATAATCTACAGGCTATAAAGAGAAAAATTCTAAAATACGAAAAAGAATTGAGCCTGTTAGGGAATATTATAAAAGAATCTGAGAACAAGGAGTTTTATGCAAATAAAATACGGACAATAGAATCTCAAGTAGACAGGTTAAACAACAAACTTAAAAAAGCAGTTTCTACGGATAATGCAATAATAAATCAAATAGAAGAATTCATTGATAACACGGATCTGAATATAAATGAGTATTTTAATCAGATGGTAAAGTCGGTAATTGTTTCAGTAACAGTAGTGACCCAAGAAAAAGTAAAGATTAAATATGTTGATGACACAGAAGTGGAAGTTAAAATATAAAACTTATGGTGGAGAGCATAAAGGCTGTCTGTATATTTATCCCTTTTACATATTGAAAATTTTGGCGAATTATGGTATAATAATAAAAAATATATTGGTGGTGAGTAAGATGTTAGGTAAGATAGATATTCTATCTGAAATGGAAAATAAGAATTTAGATATTGTACCATTTAATGAAAATAATTTGAAAGGTGCATCGTATGATATAACACCAACTATAATAGCTTTATCGACGCGATGTGGGATGTTGGAATCAGTTTATTGTGATACTAAATATCCATTCAACTATTATTTTTATGTTCGTGCAAAAGATACCGTGTTAGTTGTCAGTAAAGAATATATATCAGTTCCTGACAACATAGCAGGCTATGTGATATCCCGTGTGTCAAATGTAGTAGAAGGTATAGGGCATGTATGCACAAGTATAGATCCAAATTGGAAAGGTGCATTATTAATTGCTTTAAATAATCCTACAAATAAACCTATAAAAATATGTGTTAACAGTAAAAATGCAAGTAATAATGCAAACAAATTAGCTACTATTACTTTTAATTATTTAAGTAATGGAATAAATGAAAAAACGCCTCACTCTGGTATGAGAATAGATTTACTGAATCAAATGAAATATTCTAATCGAATAGGAATTAAGGCGTTCTTACGTAAAAAAATTCATCCTTATAGAGTTGAGTTTACAGATTTTTTCTTCAATTACTGCGAGATGTTGTCATCTGGTGAAATGGAATGGGATGAATTTGTAAAACCACTTGTGGGAGAATCAGTGGATAAATGTGTGAATTGTTCTAATTATAAAAAAAGTAAAAAGAAAGAGAAAATAGATGATTTTATAATTAGAGAAAGTCGCATAAGCAAAGTTTTTAATTGGTTAAACACTCATAAAAAAATAATTTACGAAGTACTAATATTTATATTATTATTACTTGCAGCTACTGGAAAACTACCCGTAATGATTCAAAAAATCGCAGATGCATATGTTAAATATGTAAATAATTAAAATTATATGGAGGTATACGATATGGCAGACAATACTTCTTTGGTAAATAGAGCTGTTGAAAGGATATTTGCTGAACGTAAAGATTTTATTATAATAGGATTGACGGGTAGAACTGGTTGCGGATGCTCAACTGTTGCAAGATTATTGCAAAAATCATTTGTAGATTTGCAACCACCTTTGCCTCATGATAATAAAACCATTGAAGATAGAGAGTATAAAATAATATATGAATATGCGAGAAACGCATGGATTCCTTTTAGATTAATTGAAATGAAACATATAATATTTACATTCATACTTGAGCATGCTTATGAAGAAATGTTTCAATATGTTAATAAATGTTCGGGAAGTGTAATTGACTTTTCTAATTATGAAGAGACTTAT
This sequence comes from Clostridia bacterium, assembly GCA_045537065.1. Classification (GTDB taxonomy): domain Bacteria; phylum Bacillota; class Clostridia; order Monoglobales; family Monoglobaceae; genus RGIG8709. Next base: position 2,711 of record JAZSOT010000013.1, read on the forward strand.
AAAGCTCTTCACAAAAAAAGGGTTGAATTAAAACAAAAGGTGGAGGAAAGAGCCAATCATTTAGAGAATATACTTGTTGCTGATGATCTATATTCGTTCTACTTTGAAGAAATACCTAAAGCGTTTGCTGAATTTCAAAAACACATTCCCGTTGAGGTATATACAATATTGTTGCAGAAAATTGGTGATAACATACGAGCTTCGGGAGATGCTTTCTCAGAAAATGTTGTTCCTGAAAATGTATTAAAACTTTCTCAACGAGTTAATATGTTAATAAAAATTTTGAGACAAAGGAATATACAAGAAAAGAAACAGGTGTTAGTTGTTATAGACGCTTTTAGGAATCCGTATGAAGCCACCTTTTTCAAGGATAGATATTCTGCGTTTTATTTATTTGCAATTAATTCATTAGATAATGAACGAAAAAACCGCCTAATTAAAAAAGGTTTTACATACGATGATGTGGTAAAGCTTGACAAAAAAGAATATCCTTCATTAAATAATGAAATAGGAGTTTTTAATAATATAAACATAGAAAAAACTGTAGAAAAAGCTGATGTACATATAAATAATCCGGATTCTAAGTCCAACACATATGATGAAACGAAAAGGCAACTGATAAGGTATGTCTCACTAATAATGCATCCAGGACTCGTACCTCCAACTCAGATAGAGTACTGCATGCAATCGGCATATAATGCGAGACTTAATTCGGGTTGTTTATCAAGACAGGTTGGTGCAGTTATTTCAGATAGTCAATATTCAATAATTGCCACTGGTTGGAATACAACACCGGCTGGCCAAATTCCGTGTAGTTTAAGATCTCTTTTTTCGTTAATTCATGACGATGAAGAAGATGAAGTTGGAATGAGTGAGTATGAAAGGACGGATGAAAAATATCGCAATTATGTAAAGAACAAAACTCAAAATATTGATTTTTCATTATTAAAGGGGAGAAATTGTTCGTATTGCTTTAAAGATGCGTATTTATCGTATAAAAATCAGAAGAATCAAGTGCACACGCGTGCTATTCATGCTGAAGAAATGGCATTTCTCCAGGCGGCGAAAATTGGCACACCAGTTGTAACCGGTGGATATTTATTTACTACAGCTAGCCCTTGCGAACTGTGTTCAAAAAAGGCTTATCATTTAGGAATTTCAAAGATATATTACATAGATAAATATCCAGGTATATCTTATGAACATATTTTAAATTGTGGCGAAAGCTCGTTAGACATGATTCCATTTAGTGGTGCAATTGGCAGAGCATACACTCAACTATATACAGAAATACTTCCATATAAAGATGAGTTATATATGTTGTTGGGACTTAAATTTTAATTGTTATAAAACGGAATAACACCTGATATTTAATCCAGTAGTGTTTTAATATCAGGTGTTTTCTTAATAGAATACTATATGCCTCTCGACGATGACTATGTCGGGTTATTTAATAACTATTTATAGAAATGTCACCGATTTTGTCACCGATAATGTCACCAATAAAAGAACTGTCACCTTTAGGGTGACAGAAAAGGTGACAGATAAAGACGGTGCGTAAAAAATCAGATTAAAAATGTGTGAACCCCAATCTGGACCCAAAATGAACCCTAAAATTGTATGTGTTGTTGGTAAAAATTAAAAGGTTTACAAGTGTGAACAGAGGTTTGTTTCATCGAGGTAGATTTGAGAGTAAAATTTCGATAGGTATGCAGCTACAAAATGTGCCAATAAAATTCAGACAACTATTAAGAGTTGGACGTTTGTTTGTGGTATGACTCATAAGTGAAGTGCTCCTATCATGCATGTGCGCTACTTATTAAAAGTGACAGAAGTGTATAGGCGTAGATTAAAACTGGAATAATTTTAAATAGTTTTGTTGTTTAAATGGCACCGATTTTGACACAAATAATGGCACTGATAAAACTGACCATAAACAGTAAAAAACTAGTGCATCTATTATGTACGTGAAAGCCATAGAAACCGAATGATTTAGATGCCAATCTAGATTGTTCGGTTTTTTATAATTTCCATAAAATAATTTAACTAAAACTATTGAAATATGTTTTGAAAAGTGATATAATACATTTAAACTTAATAAATGGGAGCTTGTGTTACAGGCTGAGAGGGAGGTAAAACCTCCGACCGAGAACCTGATTTGGATAATGCCAACGTAGGGATGCCTGAACGAGAGTTTTAGGAAAACTTAAGTTTACTTAGGAGTTACCAAATCGGTAGCTCCTTTTTTTATTGCAACGGAGGTGAAATTAACATCCGATAGAATCGGACGGATATCAGGCGAGCGCCTTTTGTCTTGTATTTTGCGATGGGAACCCGTGTTTCGGGGTGAGAGGAGAAAATGAATTCTCGACCGAGCAAGGCTTTTGCTTTGTATAATAACAAGAAAAGAGGAATTTCAAATGACTAATTCAAAAAACTTACTTAAAATGATTGTACTTTCAATGCTTATAGCTCTTGGTGTGGTAATATCCCCAATACTCAGAGTTGAGGGAATGTGTCCGATGGCACATTTTATCAATATTGTATGCTCTGTTTTCTTGGGACCTTGGTATTCGCTTTTGTGTGCTACACTTATTGGAATTATTCGTATGGCAACAATGGGAATACCACCGATTGCATTGACGGGTGCAATTTTTGGTGCGTTTTTGTCAGGGGTTTTCTATCGTGTTTCAAAAGGCAAAATTATATTTGCTGTACTTGGCGAAATTATTGGAACGGGTATTATTGGAGCTATTGTGTCTTATCCCGTTATGAATTTTATTTGGGGTAAGGAAGGTCTTAGTTGGATGTTTTATGTTCCGTCATTTATATGTGGAACCCTTATCGGTGGTAGTATAGCTTATGTATTCTTGCGCAAATTTGCTGATAATGGTATGCTCGCTCAAATACAAAATATGCTTGCAACAAGAAGTTATCAGGATAAAAGAAGTTTACTTTCAAATACTTTGGTGATTGCTGCCTTTGGTGCAATACTCTTTGTGGTGATTGAGATAGCATCAGGAATATTCAAACTCACATCTCCAATATTTGATGTATTACCATATGTATCACTTGTGATTTGTATTGTTGTAGCAACAGTATATTATGTTTTCAAGAAGGTGAAAAAGGATGGTAGATAAAATTTTCGAAATAAAGAATTCCGTAAAAAAACAAAAACCGCTTATTCATTGTATCACAAATCCAATATCCATAAATCAATGTGCGAATGCGATACTTTCACTCGGAGCAAAGCCTATTATGGCAGAACATCCGAAGGAAGTTTGCGAAATAACTTTTGCATCTGATGCGCTAATGCTTAACATAGGTAACATTACAGATGCAAGAATGGAATCTATTTTTCTTTCTATGGGAACGGCAAAAGAAAGAAATATCCCCGTTTTATTAGATGTTGTCGGAATTGCGTGTTCAAGCTTAAGACGAGAATATATAGATAGCTTCCTTAAGAAGTTTATACCTTCTGTAATAAAAGGCAATTATTCGGAAATTAAAGCTTTGTATGACGAAGAATATTCTTCTCCGGGAGTGGATGCAGAACTTTCGATTGATGCAGATAACATCACAGCAATAGCTATAAACCTTGCAAAAAAACATAAAACAGTTATTCTTGCTACGGGGAAAGTTGATATTGTGACAGATGGGAAAAGAACTATTTATGTAAAAAATGGAATACCAAGCCTAACATCTGTTACCGGGACGGGATGTATGTTAGGTAGCTTATGTACCACATTTATGACATCTGCAAGTCCTATGGACGCAACCATATCCGCATGTTGTTATTTTGGGATTTGCGGGGAGCTTTCTAAAACGGATAATGATGCCGGAAGTTTTATGGTGAATTTAATGGATAGAATTTCAACACTTGACAAAGAAGAAATATTAAAACATTTGAATTTGGAGGAAAGATAGTTGAAAAAATTAGATACAAGATTATATTTTATAACCGACAGTACAAATTATGCTGAAGAAGAATTTCTTTTTCGAGTAGAAGAAGCATTAAAAGGCGGTTCAACTATTCTTCAACTTCGTGAGAAGGATAAGACAACAAGAGAATATATCTCCCTTGCCGAAAAGGTACATATACTTACAAAAAAATATAATGTACCACTTATTATTGACGACCGTATTGATGTTGCACTCAGCGTAGGTGCAGAAGGTGTTCATCTCGGACAGAGCGATATGCCAATTTCTACGGCAAGAAAAATCCTCGGTGATGATTTTATTATAGGAGCAACAACAAAAACAGTTCCGCAGGCTCTTGAAGCCTACGAACAAGGTGCGGACTATCTTGGTGTAGGTGCAATCTATCCTACAACAACAAAGGTTAAGACGGTGTTGACTTCTACGGAAACATTAAAAGATATTTGCAATAGCGTTCCTATTCCGGCTAATGCAATTGGTGGACTTAACAAAGAGAATATTGATATTTTGAAAGGAATACCGATTGCCGGAATTTGTGTGGTATCTGCAATTATGAAATCAGAAAATCCTCAAAAGGCAACTGCTGAACTTATTGAAAGAGCAAAGGAACTTGAATTATGGTAAAAGGTGCAATTTTTGATTTGGATGGAACTTTAATAGATTCTATGTTTATATGGGATACATTTGGCGAGGATTATCTGAAATCGTTCGGTATAGAAGCAAAAGAAAATCTTGCTGAGATTTTTAAGACTTTTACACTTGAACAAGCTGCTGAATATTACCGTAATCATTACAGTATTGAGCTTTCTGTTGAGGAAATTGTAGATGGCATAAATAATATGGTGGCAGAAATATATCGGACAAAAGTAGTTCTTAAACCGGGTGTAAGTGATTTGTTAAAAAGATTACAGACTGCAGGTGTGAAAATGTGTGTTGCAACTGTGACGGACAAACCTATTGTAGAAGATATTCTGAAGCGTTTGAATGTGCGAGAATACTTTTCTGAAATATTTACTTGTTCTGAAGTCGGATATAACAAAGAAACACCTGAAATTTATAGACAAGCTCTAAAGCATCTTGAAACTGAAAAAAATGAAACGGTAGTATTTGAAGATGTTCTTCATGCACTTACAACTGCTAAAGATGATGGGTTCAAAGTTGCGGCAGTTTATGATTCACACGAACCAAAACAAGAGGAAATGAAAGAAATTTCAGATTACTATATAACGGATTTTGAAAGTTTTTGTTTTAAGACAAAAATGAAAACAGCACTAACTATTGCTGGCAGTGATTCAAGTGGCGGTGCAGGTATTCAGGCAGATATTAAAACTATAACAATGAATGGCGTTTATGCTATGAGTGCAATAACAGCGCTTACTGCTCAAAATACTCTTGGTGTAAGAGCAATTTTAGAGGTGGCACCTGATTTTCTCAAGGAACAACTTGATGCCGTATTTGAAGACATATTCCCTGATAGCGTAAAAATAGGAATGGTATCATCAAGTGAGCTGATAGATGTTATTGCAGAACGGTTAAAGTTTTATAATGCAAAAAATATTGTAGTCGATCCCGTAATGGTAGCGACAAGCGGTTCTGCTCTGATAAAGACAGATGCAATTAAAACATTGGTTTCAAAACTTTTGCCATTAGCAACTCTTATAACTCCCAATATTCCGGAAGCAGAAATTTTATCCGATATGAAAATATGTGATAAAGAAGATATGATTAAGGCGGCAAAGTGTATCAGCGTTAGTTGTGGTTGTAGTGTTCTATTAAAAGGCGGACATAGTATAAATGATGCTAATGACCTTTTATATGAAAATGGTAGGATTGTATGGTTTGATGGTAAAAGAATTGACAATCCTAACACGCACGGAACGGGATGCACTTTATCAAGCGCCATAGCATCAAATCTTGCAAAAGGACTTAGCCTTGTGGATTCTGTAAAGAAAGCAAAAAAATACATATCTGATGCACTTGCCGCAGGTCTTGATTTAGGAAATGGATCAGGACCAATGAAACATAATTTTATAATTAACCGTGCCATCTAACCCATTCGGCTCATTCATAAAAAAGCGTACTGAATTTTCAGTACGCTTTTTTAGTTGAAATACACCCAAAGGGTGTAAAATATTGCTTTGTAAATGAAATGGGGGATTGTTTCACCCGTAATATATTAAATTTTATACGCTTTTTCAGTTGGAATAGCGATGATTATTCCGTTAGCATCTGATGTTATACCAAATTCCTTATTAACATCCTCCATAATCTGCACACTTGTTTTAAGCGGTGCAAGGATGCAAAGGATTTCTCTCTCACCATCAATATCGGTTTTTCCAATATCTGCAAACTGTTCAATATTGGCAAGACGTCCTTTTATAACCGTTCCGCCTGTAGCACCTGCTTTTCTTGCAACCTGCATTACATCGTCAGAATAACCTTCGTTAACCGAAATAATAATTAAATTATTGTGATGTTCGTTTTTCATAGAACCATTTCCTTTTTCTGTATTTTTATCGCTATCAAAGCTCAGAATTTGTGTTAAAATCCTGTTTGCAGCAGATGTTTTCAATATTATCATAAGTCCACCGTATTTTGAATGGCTTTCGAAGGTTGAACCAAAGCCTGTCATCATATCTCTAACGGTGTCTTTATTGCCAAGACTTATAATTATATCCTTGTCTTTTGTTCCTATACCAAAAATATCCATCATTTCTGTTGGGGCTGTGCCAGAACCCACACAATGAAAATTCACCTTAATATTCAAATTTTCCAGTACTTTGATGAGTTTTTTACCTTTATCACGCTCCACTATTGATAAAAGCACCATAGGTTGTTTATTCATATAGTTCATCCTCCTCATCAAAGAGTATAATATCATCCTGCATCATACTGATTTCAGTATGAAGCTTTTTAATCTTACTAAGTCGGCTTCTTCTTGCATAAAAGCCTAAGGTTTGAATTGTGATAAGAGGTGCCATTGCAATCAGTGCAACAATCCCAAAAGCATCTGTCATAACGTTTCCACCGATAGCTTCACATGCTCCTACTGCAAAAGGAAGTATAAAAGTAGATGTCATAGGACCACTGGCAACACCGCCGGAGTCGAAGGCAATACCGGTATATATGGTAGGCACAAAAAAGCTGATAATCAGCGATGCAGTATATCCAAATATCAAAAAGGGTAGTATAGGAATTCCTGTTATAACTCTCAACATTGATATACCAACCGAAATGGAAACCCCTATGGATAGGGCAATTCCCACTGATTTTTGAGAGATAGCACCATTTGTTATCTCACTTACCTGCCTTTTCAAAGAATGAACTGCAGGCTCCGCAGAAACAACAAAGTACCCCATAAGCATTCCTATAGGTATTAGCATACTGCTAAATGAGCTGTTTGATATCATTGAACCAATTAATCTTCCTGCCGGCATAAATCCTACATTTGCACCTGTTAAGAACAACACAAGTCCAATGTAAGTATATAAAAAACCTACGGACATTTTAATAATATTGTGTATATGAAGTTTTCTTGTAATAATCTGAAAAATTAAAAAAAGCAGAACAATGGGGATAAAAGCAACAAAAATTTCTTCTGCATACATAGGTAATGCGTGAGTAAACTGTTTGAATGCTTCCACCGTAGTTAATACATTAGGTATTTTATACCCTGAAGTGGCGGGTTGAGGCTTATAGAATATACTTAAAAGAAGCACAGAAAGAATAGGTCCTATACTGCACAGGGCAACTAAGCCGAAGCTGTGTTCACCCGTGTGCTTACCTTTTTTATTTGCGGCAAGCCCTGCTCCTAAAGCCATTATGAAGGGAACTGTAATAGGTCCTGTTGTAACTCCGCCGGAGTCAAAGGCTGTTGGTATAAACTCTTTCGGGGCAAAAAATGTAATTCCAATAATAATAGCATAGAATAGTATGAGTAAGGATCTTAAAGACAGGTCTTTTTTATTTCTTATAAGAGAAACAGAAAGAAATACGCCTACACCAACACCTACACAAACTATCAGCATTGTGTTTGGTATTGTTGGTACTTGCTCTGCAAGAACCTGCAGGTCAGGCTCTGAAACAGTAATAAAGAAGCCCAGAACAAAACATATAATCAGCGGAATTATAATTTTTTTGTTTTTGCTTAAAGATTTACCAATACCGTCTCCTAATGGTTCCATAGATATTCCCGAACCAACTGTAAAAAAACTCATACCCATAATCAGTAAAATAGTGCCCAGAATAAACATAACAAGCACACCTGCATCAATGGGAATACAAGTAACAGAGAGTATTAAAACTATCAATGCAATCGGCATAACAGAACCTAATGCTTCCATAAATGATGAAAAAATATGACCCATTTTATATTGCTCCTACAATCTTATCAAATAAAAAATTATTTATACTTACTGATATTCTATCATATTTTATGAAGAAAAGCAACAAAAGAAAACCCATAATTTTAAAATTGATTCTCTTTTGTCACACAATCCAGTGGCTAAAAAATGGATGTAAAAAAGACGCTATATATGGATTAAAAACTGACAATATCTAAAAACACAAATCTTCTAAAAGAAAACAGGTACACTTACGTGTACCTGTTTTGCATATAAAGTAATATCCGAAAAGACTAATGCCTTTAGGATTTATTATTACAAGTGTCTGTTATTTCCGCTATTATATTCAGGCAATAACAACAGTTTCCCCTACATCTAAAATACAAAGGTTATCTATTTCCTTGTCTAAAGTTTCTTCCATAGCCTTCCAAAGCCTGTGAGGATCATTTTCCTTTTTTGGAAGATGAACTACAATTACTTTTTCAGCTTCCAATTCTTTGACCCATTTCCAGGCACTTTTGCTTATTACATAGGCAAAAGGCAGTATAATCACCTGAGGTTTAGGGGATAGCCCCTGTTTTTTTACATGTTCAAAAGAAGCATCTCCCAGCATCCATATACATTTTTCGCCTGATATTATATAGCTTACATGGGGAACATCAGGTTTGCCTATGTGAGCTGTTTCCACTGCTTTTATGCTCGTGTTTTTAATCTTTCCCGAAACGGCAAACTCCGGCCCATATACAGGCCGGAGAGTGGTGTTTGTATAGTTAAGAGCATACCCTTTTTCATAATGGTCATTATGATAGTGGGTATAAAGCACGGCATCAGGGGGAGTAATCTCCAACCCTTTACGGATGTTTTCGGGAGTACCAACATATGGAGTAAGCTCCTGACACACTCCGTCAATCAGCAGGGAGCAATCCTGAAATTCCAGAAGTACTCCGGCATTAGCCGTTCTTGTAATTTTCATTATACGCCCTCTTTTGCTCTTCTGTAGCTTTCAGCTTCAGTGCAACCATTTTCAACAATATGACCAGGAAGTGGAACAATCTTTTCGTGGATTGCATCAACTATCCAGCCTGCCTGCGGGAAGAAGAACTCGTCAAACTCAAAGGGAGGAGTTATCCAGTTACGGGCACCTACAACAACAGGAGGAGCATCCAGATCATCAAAACAAAGCTCGGTTAAGTTTTTAGAAACATCGTTCATAAAGCTTCCTCTTGCACAAGCATCAGAAACAAGAACAACTCTGTCTGTTTTCTTAACAGATTCTACAAGCTTTGTATAATCAAGGGGAACAAGAGAGTGAAGGTTAATAACATCAGCTTCCATACCATATTTTTCGCTTAATGTTTTAGCTGCATCCATAGCACGGTAAAGAGCAGCACCAAGAGTAATAATAGTTACATCTTTACCATCGCGAACCTTATTCACATCCCCAAACTCAATTTCATATCTCTCTGCAGGAACACCGCCTTCGTGGAACTGTTCGCCCACATCGTAAATTCTCTGGCTTTCAAAGAAAACAACAGGGTCAGTTCCCTTAAGTGCAGTTTCCATAAGGCCCTTAGCTTCCCAAGGAGTTGCAGGGAAACAAACCTTAAGACCTGGAATATGTGCACAAAGTGCTGTCCAGTCCTGAGAGTGCTGAGCACCATATTTAGAACCTACAGAAACTCTGAGTACTACAGGCATTTTAAGAATACCCGCACTCATAGCCTGCCATTTTGACATCTGGTTAAATATTTCATCACCCGCACAACCGATAAAGTCAGCATACATAAGCTCAATAAGAGCACGTCCGCCTGATACTGCATAGCCAACAGCAGTACCTACAATAGCAGCCTCGGCAATAGGAGAGTTGAAAAGTCTGCAATATGGGAAAGCATCCATCATACCACGATATACCGCAAAAGCACCGCCCCAATCACGAACATCTTCGCCGTATGCAATTAAAGTAGGATCTTCATAAAATCTGTCATAAATAACTTCGGAAAGAGCATCACGAAGGTTAAATAATTTCATTTTGGAAACAGGCTTACCATTTACAATAGGAGCACGTTCCTTTTCTTTTAACTTTTTATATGCAGGAACTTCTGCTAAAGGCATATTAACTTCAGGCTCACGGTCGTCAAGCTTGTCAACTTTCTGATTGGAGAACATAAGTCTTTCTACAACAGCAGGGTCCTTCTTAAAATCAACATAAGGGCTGATTGTAGTATCAGAAGCAGCCTTACAAATCATAGTCATACGCTCTGTTGTTTCAGCAAGAATTTCGTCAAGCTTAGAGTCGTTTGCAACACCTGCATCAATAAGACCCTTTCTGTATGTGATAATTGGGTCAACTTCCTTCCAAGCATCCATTTCCTCTTTTGTACGGTAAGCGTTCTGGTCAGATGTGGAGTGACCTGAGAAACGATATGTAAGAGTATCAAGAAGAACAGGGCCTTCACCGTTACGAAGAATTTTAAGCTTTCTTTCCATAGCGTCAATAACAGCAAGAGGATTAAAGCCGTCAATTCTTTCTGCGTGGAACTGAGTGGGGCTTATACCTGAACCGATACGGGCAAGCATATCATAACCCATAGTTTCTCCTCTTGTCTGGTCACCCATACCATAGGAGTTATTGAATACGTTATATAAAATTGGCATACCGCCCTTGTGGCTTTCCCAAAGTGTATGGAACTGGTCCATAGCAGCAAAGTTCATAGCTTCCCATACAGGACCTCTTGCCATAGAGCCGTCACCTGAGTTACAAACAACGATACCCTGTTTATCATTTACCTTTTTAAACAAAGCAGCACCTGTTGCTATTGCAGCAGAACCGCCAACAATTGCATTATTAGGATAAATACCAAAGGGAAGGAAGAAAGCGTGCATTGAGCCACCCATACCCTTATGGAAACCTGTATCACGGGCGAAAATTTCAGAAAGTGTTCCGTAAAGAATGAAACGGATAGCAAGTTCCTTAACATCACTTACAGGACCTAGTTTTTCAGCGGCACGAAGTGCTTTTCCATCCAGAAAACCTTCCATTATTGTCATAAGCTCCTGCTCGCTGAGCTTATGAATACAAGAAAGAGCTTTTGCTAAAATTTCAGAATGGCTTCTGTGAGAACCAAAGGAAAAGTCGTTCTGGTCAAGAAGATATGCCTGACCTACTGCGGCTGCTTCCTGACCTATTGAAAGGTGGGCAGGACCGGGATAGGTAGTTTCAATGCCATTATAAAGACCCTGAGTCTTTATCTGGTTAAGCATTGATTCAAATTCACGAAGAACGGCAATGTCACGATAAATACGAACAAGGTCGTCATCAGAAAACTTTCCTCTTTCTTCTGCAATAGTTTTGTTATACACATTAACTGGAATGTCATTAAATGTTATTTTGCCGGACGCTCTTGTTTCGGCAGGGTCAACAAACAATGATTTTGGCATAATATATTCCTCCTTTTAATTATATATGAAAAATTGCTTCTCTAATTATTTCTGCAACTGTAGGATGAGGGAAAACAAGCTTCTGCAGTCTTGTAGGTGTAAGCTCAGTATCTATCATCATAGTAGCAGTCATAATAATTTCAGAAGCATAGCTTCCTACCATATGACAGCCAACAAGACGGCTTCTGTCAGTATCAACTACAAGCTTTATAAAGCCTTTGCCTCCTTCGGTTTCTGCAAGATATCTGCCGGCATAGGACATAGGAAGCTTTACTTCCTTAACTTTCATACCTGCTTTTTCAGCATCTTCCTTGCTGTAGCCAACGCTTGCAACCTCAGGGTCAGTATAAATAACGGAAGGGATAACATCGTATCTCATTTCGTCCTTTTTGCCAACCATATGATTTACAGCAACTTCTGCTTCTCGATATGCTGTGTGAGCCAACATAATTTTTCCGTTACAGTCCCCTATTGCATACACACCTGATACATTTGTACAAAGGTGACGGTCTGTTTTAACGGCGGCTCTGTCCATATCAATATTAAGTGTTTCAATACCAATATCAGCGGTTGAGGGCTTTCTTCCTGCACTAAGAAGAACCTTATCACAGGCAATTTCCTTTTTCTCGCCCTTTTCTTCATAAATAACAGAGTTATCTTTTATTTCCAGAACCTTACAGGACAGCTTGAATATCATACCCTTCTTTTCAAAAGAGTCCTGAATAACCTTGCATATTTCAGGGTCAGTTGCACCTGCAATTTTAGGCATCATTTCAATTATAGTAACCTTTGTTCCCACACTGGCAAAATAGTAAGCCATTTCAAGACCGATTACTCCTCCGCCAATAACAACAAGCTCCTTGGGAAGGGTTTTTTCATCAAGCACCTCGCGGTTTGTAACTACAAAGCCTTTTTCAAGACCTTCCTTAAGACCTGGAACAGGAGGAACTACAGTTTCAGAGCCGGTTGCAATAACAAGTCTTTTTCCTTCATACACCTTGCCCTCAGCCTCAACAGCAAACCCATTTTCGCTTTTGCCCTTAACAGTGGCATTTGCTGTAACAACTGTAACCTTGTTTGCCTTCATAGTTGCACCCACTCCGGCAACCAGAGTTTTAACAACCTTGTCCTTTCTCTCTACAACCTTTGCGTGGTCATAGCTAACTTCCTTTGCGGTAACGCCAAAGGCTTCGCTTTCCTTTGCGTGACGATACATTTTGGAAGAATTAAGAAGAGTTTTTGTAGGAATACAACCTTCATTAAGACAGGTTCCGCCAAGAGCCTTTTTTTCGAAAACAACAGCTTTAAGGCCGTTTTGTGCGGCTCTTTCTGCACACAAATAACCGCCGGGACCTCCTCCCAGCACCATTACATCAAAAATTTCCATAATAATCTCCTTAAAAAATCAGTTTACTTAGCTAAAAGGGCTGTAAAGTTTTCAAGACAGTTGCCAAGCTCTTTCTGGAATCTTGCAGCAGGTGAACCATCAACTGCACGATGGTCATATGTAAGACTTAAGCCCATAGCAGGATATGTACCTATAGAGCCGTCTGCATTTTTCTTTATTCTCTCTACTACTCCGCAAACTCCAAGAATACCTGTCTGAGGTGGATTAATAACGGGAGTAAAGGACTCAACTCCAAGATTACCAAGGTTAGACACAGTAAATGTACCGCCTGATAACTTGTCTGGACTGATATTGCCTTCCTTGCACTGAGAAGCAAGCTCTTTAACAGCTTTTGAAATTTCTAAAAGAGACATCTGGTCAGCGTGGAAAATTGTAGGCACCATAAGACCTCTGGGAGTATCTACAGCAACACCCAGATTAACATGCTTGAAAAGACGGATAGTGTTGTCATCAAGCATATGAGCATTTAAATCAGGATGGTTTTTAAGAACACGGGATACTGCAAAAAGTATAATATCGCCAAGAGTAATTCCTGCATAATCTTCTCCTGCATTTTTCAAAAGCTTTCTGTATGATAAAATTGCAGTAGCATCAAAGCTGGTATTATGTGTAAGCTGTGCCATAGTAGAAAGTGATGTGTGCATAGATTTGCTGATAGCACGGCGAATACCTGAGAATTTAACATCTTCATATTCAGTAGCAGGAGCACAGGCAACAGCATCAGAAGATACTTCAGTCTTTGCAACTGCAGGATTTTCCATAAGTGTGCGTATATCTCTTTCGATAATTCTTCCGTCAGGACCTGTGGGAGTTGCAAATGTTGCATCAACTCCTGCACGGTCTGCAAGCTTTCTTGCTCTGGGAGATATTGCTGTTTTTCCGTCCGCACTTGTTGTAGCTTCAGCAACTATAGGAGCACAGGCCTCTGTTTTTTCCTCAGCCTTGGAAGCTTCTTCTGCAACAGGAGCCTCGCATTGGGCATCCCCTGACGGACGAAGAGCGGAACAATCTTCTCCCTGATTACCTATAGCACAAACATTAACAAGACAAGGAACTTCGTCCCCATCCTGAAAAAATATTTCAAGTAAAGTGCCTTCCTCGGTGGATTCACATTCAAAACTTGCCTTGTCGGTTTCGTATGTAAAAAGTATATCCCCGACATTGATTTTGTCGCCAATTTTTTTCTGCCAAGTGCCAATAATACAGCTTTCAACTGTTATACCTGCCTTGGGCATTATTACTGCATTTGCCAAAGCTAAAACCTCCTTGTGATTTTTAAATTAATTCATTAAACATTATAACATAAATTTACCATAATTGCAAGAGCAAATTAAGGGTTGAAATACATGTTTTTTTCGTTTATAATATTACAAAAAGCTAATGAAAATTTACAACCGATTTCAAGCTTTAAAAATAAAAAAAGGTGATTTTATGATTGAAAAATTGTATATTTATAACTCGTGTTTTTCTGACCCCTATAAAAACCTTGCAACAGAAAAAATTCTTTTTGACAGCTGTGAAAAAAACAGCCTTATATTATACTTATGGCAAAATAAAAATACAGTTGTTATAGGGAAAAATCAAAACCCTGTATCAGAATGCAATTTATCCCAGATGAAAAAAGAGGGTATTTGTCTTGCAAGAAGACTTTCTGGCGGTGGAGCAGTTTATCACGATATGGGAAACCTTAATTTTACTTTTATATGCCATAAAGAGAATTACGACCTGTCTTTAAATATGAAGATAATATCGGAGGCTTGCCATATGGCGGGAACTCCAGCGGAGGTATCAGGCAGAAATGATATTTTGGCAGAGGGGAAAAAGTTTTCGGGTAATGCTTTTTATAATTCGGGGGATAAAACATATCATCACGGAACAATACTTGTAAACAGTGATTTTACGGCTTTGGGTAAATACCTTACTCCATCAAAGCTGAAGCTTCAGGCAAAGGGAGTAAAGTCGGTACGCTCAAGAGTGGTAAATTTATGTGAATTTAACCCGTCACTAACTACTGAAAAAATGGCAGAATATATTACAAAAGCGGCAAAAGAAATATTAGAGCTTTTGCCGATAAATCTTCCTCCCATTGAAAAACACCTGATACAGGAGCTTGAAAAGGAGTACAGCTCTCAGGAGTTTTTATACGGAAGTACGGCTCCATATAACCTTGAATACAAGGATAAGTTTTCTTGGGGAGAAGTGCAGATATATGTTTATGTAGAAAAAGGGCATATAAAAAAAGGGAAAATATATACAGATGCTATGGATAGTAGTATTGCAGAAAAATTTGAAAAGACGATAGCAGAAGCGGCATTTAACAGCAACAGCGTAAGAAATGCTCTGGAAAAAGCTTTCCCTTGTGACATAGCAGAAGATATAACAAAACTAATCTTTGAGAAAATAGAATAAATGAAAATTTAAAGAGCCACAGAGAAAATTTTCTGCGGCTCTTTCTTATAATCTGTTTTTTTGCAATTTCATATATGGGAAGGTTAGTGGAAATCAATAGTTTTATGCAACTGAAGTCGGAGGCCAAGCGG
>JAZSOT010000024.1:0-24844 GCA_045537065.1 Clostridia bacterium
TACAAAGGTGTTTGATATTACTGTTAAAGGATTAACGGGAACAGAAACTCCTACTATTGAAATTCTGCAAAAGCATGCAGAGGAAATTGATTTCTCGGTATTTTCTGATGAATACAGATTATATCTCACAAAGAATTTGAGATTACCTTCTGAATATCATGAAGGCAACTGCGAATTTTATGGTGGAATGAATATAAAATGGGAATCAAGCAATCCTGATATTGTTTCCGAAACAGGTAAGGTAACCCGTCAGGTGCTCGATACACCAGTTACCCTTACTGCAACTTATACTTCGGTAAGAAATCCTGACATTTCCGTAAATGTAATTTATGAGTTGTGTGTGTGGGCAAATAGCGAAGTTATAAGTTGGGATGATTTTGAATATGTTGATGCTGAAAATGAAGGCACAAGAGTAATGAATTATGATAATGTGAAATGGGTTACTGAACTTCGAGAAGAATCTGTAACAGGTTCACACACTTTCTTTACCAAGGATTATCACCATGCGGCTAGAAAATGGGAAGATGCAAATATAGCGGTTTGTATTGATCGTTTTATGCCTTCTGAATGGCCTACAAGAACAACTTATTATTTTGAGGATGATTATGGACCAAACGATAATATGATTTTCAGTTTTGAGGTAATGCCCGAACCATTGGACGGTAGCCCATTTACGGCTTCAATCAGTGGTTTTGGAGGCCCAAACTTTGATAAAACATGGTTTAGTTTTGGGAATACGACTTGGGCAAAACAATTAAAAGGTAGAGAGTGGAATACCATAACCGTCATTGATTTACGTTCGGCAGGGCATCAGATTATACTGATTGACGGACAGCCTTGCCTTGATACGCCTGTGTATTCTATGGCTCTTAGCGGTTCTATAGAGCTTGATATAGGGCGTTCATACAGTAATTATAAAGTATATTTTGATAATTTTATTGTAAGAAAAATGGACGATTCAGATGCAGCTGCTATTGAAAAAGCCATTGCAGGACTAAATATTGGCAGCGGAAAAATAGCAGAAAATCTTGATTTAACCTACACTGGAAAAGAGAGAGCTCAGATAAGCTACAAATCTTCAAATCCCGATGTTTTAACAGATAACGGTGAGGTTATCCGTCCCGCAGAAAGCGATGAACAAGCTACTCTTACTGCATATATAAGAAGAGGTAATGTGTTGGAGACAAGAGATTACAATTTCACTATTGAAAAGCAGGATTCAAGTGTGGAATATACAATAATGCCTTTGAAACCGCAGGATAAAGCACTTTCGACGGTTTCCTTAACAAAGAACAACACAGCAGGTAATAAAGGCAGATTAGTTGTTGAACTTCGTAATCAGGGGCAGCTTGTCTGTGTAAGAAGTATAAATTTAAGCGAGCTTTCATCAGGCACGCATGATATTTCATTCACAACTGTTGATTATTCGGATATTGAATTTTTCACCTTAAAGGCTTATGTTATTGAAGGCAATAAAATTATAAGCAATATCGAATCTAAAAGAAATGGACAGTAGAGAAAGGAGAAGTTGACCAAATGAAAAAAATTTTAAGTATTTTTTTGATACTTTGCTTTGTGGTGCAGCCTTATAACTTTACCGCAGAGGCGGCGGAGTTAACGGTTGCAAGTGTAATTTACAGCGAAGATTTTGAATCCGCAGAGGGCAAAGAAATTCCCGATGGAATTACAGTTAATGGTAATTCAGAGCAGGTTTATACCGATATGGTAGGAACTTCAAAAAGATTATGGCTTAAAAATGACAACGATATTTCCGGTGTTGCTGTTGAAAAAAAATTTGATGCTATATCAAACAAGGTAGTAAGCGTAAGCGTTGATTATTTGCAGATTGCAAAAAAAGTAGACGGAGATAAAATTATTTCATTAAATTCCGGAAGTACGATGGCAGCAACTATTGCCACCAAAGACGGTTCTATTGTTTATTTAACATCTCAGGATGGTTTATCATACAAAGTTATTGTTTCTGATTATTTTATAAACAGAGCATACAAAATAGAGCTTGAGGCAGACCTTGTTTCCCAAACTTGTACGGTTTATGTAGATGGAACGCAGGTAGGGGAATATGATTTTTTGAATACAATTTCTACGGTTGACTGTATTAGAATAGAATCGTCATATTCGCCCGGATTTGCAGTTGACAATTTAAAAATTACAACTGAAGAAACCGTTTCAAAAATGATAATTGAAGGAACAAAGCAGCCAGTTATTCCTGAATTTGAAGCTCAGGAGTATGAGTACAAGGCTTATGCTTATGATGATAACGGAGTAATTGTTGAAAATGTAAATATTAACTGGAGTCTTGGTCAGGCAGTTCCTGGTGTATCATTAGAAAAAACAGGTGTCGGAACTGCAAAGCTTATTGTTCAAAGCACAGCGGCGGAGGCCTCCTTTAATATAAACGGAGAGGTTGAAGGAAGCAACGGTGAGATAAAAGGTTATTTATCCGTTAAAACAACGCCTCTTAAGGCTACAAAACTGGATATCATAGGTTGGACTGATAAAGCGGTAATTCTTGACGAAGAGAGTGAGAAATCCTATATTGAATATCCATCTTACAGAATGCATGCAACGAAAAGAGAAACTAATACATATCAGTACACCGTAAAAACTTACGACCAGTTCGGCAATGAGGTTGCAAATTTCGGAGATTTCATATGGGAGCTTTTCCCTATTGATGGTGAAATTCCTGCTTGTGTTACCATAAACAGCAATACAGGACTTGTAATGGTTGACGGTGATGTTTCAAAGGAATACAGAGTTGGTTTAAGAGTAAAATCCAAAACTGACCCGAATATGGTGGATGAACAGCAGCTTTTAGTAAGCGATACTGCGAGATATGCAGCTGATAAAGAACGTTTTGATGCAGTTATAGGCCATATTGAAAGTGTATTGAAATATGCAAGCGTAGAAGGAACACCGCTTTTATCTGATTTGATTTCCTCAAAAACCTTCAGACCCGCAGTAGTAACATTTTCTGCCGAGGATGGAATATCTTCCAATCTAATGTCTCAGAATATGCTGATGTGTTCTTTGGAAAACCTTACAAATATGACAGGTAATCCGAAATATTTTAATAAAGTTAACGAGATATATAATTACGCAATGAAAAATTGTGTTACCGAAAATGATGCTCTTATTTGGGGCGGTCATATGACAATGAATCTTTTAACCGGTAAAATGATTGATGATAAAATTCATTACGGAACACATGAAATAAAGATGGTTTCTCCTTATATAACTCCTCTTCTAAGGGAGGGGGTAAACTTTGCGAGTCCCCTAATTAATGAAGGAGAAGAGGATACAAACGGCGGAGGTTACGGCGGACTTCTCATAAGAAGCTTTATTGCCGGACATGCAGGCGAGGATTTTGAAAATCTTGTTTTTGAAAGACATTATTACAGTAACAGAGGCAGAGCTTCAATGGAAGAACAGTGGAAAACCCCTGAGCTTTTTGATATTGACAGATTTGGTCCTGTTGATTGTGGAACTTGGGGTGCTACTTTTCACACTGTTCCTTGTTCCATGGTAAGTATTCTTGATGAATATTTCAGAGCAACAGGCGATGAGTATGCTCTGGAATGGGCTGAAAATATTATGGCTTCTGTTCTTAATTCCGGATATGTATATTATGTTTATACGGATGATGCTGGAAAGCTTATTTATCCATCCAGAAAAGATGACGAAGGATACAGAACCTTTTTGAATCAGCAGTCTGAGCTGATGTACCGTTCAAGTAAAAAAGATGAAAGATGGTTATGGAGAGATTACAGCGAGCCAGGCGATAAAATTAAAGTTATTGATAATAACGGTAATGAAGTTGAATTAACTCTTTTAAATAAATGGTCACAGGGAATGTATAATGACGAGGTTGTTACCCCTAAAGGAAACGGTGGTATGGAGGAACAGCTTCCTGCAATTGATGCTCAATACGGCAGACCGTGGTATGAAATGCCTAATTACTATGATTACAGCGATATAGCATATGGTGACCGTTTGTATAACAACTGGATTTACGGAAGAGAAGAGGATAACGCAGTTTATGAAGGTGTTGTAAATCCCGATGATATTCCCAAATCGGCAAGGCATACAACAAGATTTACAGAAGAAGAGGGTGATTTGTGTCTTAGCAATCTTGAGGTTCACAGAGGAATAGATGTTTTCTGGGAGAACGAAGGATATGTAAGACTTATACAAACTTTTGTAGATTATGCAGATATGGGCGATGAATATATTGAAAAAGCAAGAAAATATGGCCTTCAGTATTCAAAAGCCGCCTATAATGTTACAAAATTAAGATACGATGAGGATAAACTTTACTGGAACGGATATATGAGTTGGATGCGTCCTTATAAGGTTCGTGAATTAGGACTTACAGGTCTGGAAACCGATCCTTTTAATGCTGAGGAGGTTCCTGATGATAAGACGTTAAGGGATGATTTATACATATATGTGGGAGATTATCCTTCTCCTCATAACGGATATTATTATAAAACCGGAGACAGCTGGGAAGGCGATCGTACTGATTTAAGACTTGTTATTAATATGCCGGATGCGATTTATACCCTAAAAAATGTTGCGGATTTAATAAAAGACCGTTATCCCGAGGATGCTGAAACTCTTTACAGAAGATGCGAATATTTGTGGAGTGTATTAAGAGATATATGCTTAAACTTCCATTATCTGGGCGATATAGGTGAGAATATGTATGATCCTCAGCCCGATATGGATTTGGGAACAACTGCAAATCTTGATTCTTCTTCTGCTTATAATGAATGTATAATTCTTGGTATGGTTCAGCTTTACCGTATAACCGGAAAAACTGAATATCTTGATTTTGCAAGAGCTGTTGCAAACAACTATGTAAGTGCTTGTTATGATAAGGATTTGCAGATGTTTGAGGACGGAAGTGAATATTTCGTATCTTCTACAGGTTCTCATTTGCCAGCACTTCTGAAGCTGGAGTCTGCACTTATTGGACGATATGATGAATCTATAACCGCCGATCCTGCTGTTGCTGGATATAACTGGCACGATATGGAAACGGTATATTATAACAATGCAATAGATTACAATCAGGATATGTTTTTAAATCCAAGTTCACTTTATCCGAATATAGGTGTATCCTTAAGAGATATTGATATTATTCCCGAAACTATTGAAGTAAAAGTTGGCGAAAGCGTTGAAATACCGGTTGAAATATATCCCTTTGATGCAGGTACATCTTTTACGTGGGATGTTTATGACCCGAGCGTTGCCATTGTAAATTCAGATACTATGACTGTTACGGGAAAACGACCCGGTACAACCAAAGTACGCTGTGTTGCGTGGGGTGGCTTTGGAATTGATGACGAGGTTACACTAATTGTTAAATAATTCATTATACGAAAGGGGATAGCATTATGAAAAAAATATTATGTTTGATTCTTGTAATTATTACGGTGATGTCATGTTCAGTATTTGCAAAACCTGTGTTGCATGATTTAGACGAATGCAAAAGTGAGAATGATATTGTGTTTTTATATAACCTTGGAATTATTAAAGGTGATGAAAACGGATATTTTAATCCACAGAAGGATGTTTCTAGAATTGAATTTGCCGTTATGCTTTTGAGACTTATGAATCTTGATGTAGTTAACGGAGGTGTGGCGGAAGACAATTTTATAGATATTCCCAAAGGACACTGGGCATATGAAGAGGCTTATGTTCTAAAAACAATGGGAATTGTTGATGGTGTTTCTAAAACAGAATTCGGGGCAGATGAAACTGTTACATATGATCAGGCTACCAAAATGTTGGTTTCTGCTCTTGGTTATAAAGATGTAGCTGAAAGCCGTGGGGGATATCCTAATGGATATATTTCTGTTGCAACTGAGCTTCGCTTAAATGTAGGAGTTAATCCGGATGGAAATATTATAAAAAGAGATGTTGCTGCAGCGTTTATCGTAAATGCTCTCGAAAAACAGATAAGATTTGTTAATGTTGAAACAAATGAAACTCCGCTTGTAAGGCATGGTATTGAAAATTATAATGGTACTGTTACAAGCACCTATGAGCTTCAGGCTGCAGAAGAAATAGATGTGGACGAAATCTCTATTGATAATGTGATTTACGATATGGATACAGAAAACTGTATTTTTTCTACAGAGGAGCTTTACGGAAGAAATGTTGAATATTTTACCAAGGAAATTGACAGAGAAAAAGTTATTATTCACATAAGAACAAAAGGTGAAATAAAGTCAATTAAAATCGAAGCTGATGATATACAGGAAAATAGTACGGTAACAACACTTTATTATGAGTATGGATCTAAAGGAAAAATTGAAAGTATAAAACTTCAACCGGATAGTCTTAATGCTTATTTTAACGGGAGACTTGTTACATCAAATTATGTTAATGCAGCTCTTATGAAACCTGATGAAGGATATATAGTAGCATACGATATGGACAAAAATGGCGTTTATGAAATTGTTCAAGTGGTAAGCTATGATACTTGTGTGGTTTCAAGGATTCAAGGAAAAACCCTTTATGATAGATATAATAACAACATTGATTTTTCCGGCTATGAAAATGTAAAGGTAATCGATGGAGAAAAAATTCTTACACTAGAAGAAATTCCTGCTGGTAGTATTGTTTCAATTCAAAGAGATAAAGAAGGAACAACGGCAAATATTTTCATTTGCAAAGATTATATTGACGGAACTATTAAAACATTAAAAAGGATTACAGATAGTTCTTACGAATATGGAATTATTACCACAAATGGTGTTTCTGATAAATACCAGCTTGCAACGGTTCTTAAGAATGCTATAAATGGAAACTCTTACAATGTGGGTAGCATAAACATTGGTCTGGAAGCAAGATTTTACCTTAACATAAGCGGGAAAATTGCGGCTTTTGATACGCTTGCTTCATTAGAAGATGATTATAAGGCCACCGAATTTGGTGTTTCAAGAACAGGTCTTATATACGGATTTATCTGGGATGCTTACCTTAGCACAATGGGTGATCTTGAAATAAAAGTACTGACCAGAAACAACAAATATGAAGTCTTTGTAACCAAGAATCAGGAAAATATCCTGTTTGGCAGACTTTCAGGAGGCGAGTATGTTCGCAATAAGGCGATGCCCAGTGAAGTTTATAATGTAATAAAGGGTACAAAGCAGCTTATAACCTACATGCTTGATGAAGAAGGATATTTAAAAGAGCTTTGTCTGGCAGATTCAAAGATTAATGATAGCCATCTGTTTAAAAGCACAACTCTTAAAAAATCACTTTTTAACAACAAAACATTCAATGGTTATTATTGGGTAGACCAGGATACTATAGTTTTTGCACTGCCTGAATATATGAAGTATGAAGATTTCAACAAGGTTGGAAGATACAACGATATATTATCCGATTCAGCATCTTATACTCTTGATATTTACGATGTTGAGGATGACGGAAGAATCGGAGCTATTGTTTATGATACCGAGGATATTATAGAATATACCCGTGCTTCCGACGGTTATGAAATTTTCATAGATCCTACTAATTCGCCTATTATTTACGTTGAAGAGGTTACTGAACAGATGATGGACGATGAGGTTAGAACTGTTGTAAAGGGTTGGGAAGATGGAAGATATGTTTCCCGTATTCTCGCAGATAATTTATACAGTTACTCACAAGACAGAAGCATTGTAACTCCTGGTGCGGCGATTCAGTATGAAACCAATCATATTCATGCGGCAAAGGCTGTTAATTCCGATGAACCGGAGGAAATTGTTCTTGTTAAAAAAATAATGAATTTTAACGAAAATAATCCAAAGAAAACCACATATGGTTATGCCGACACTCTGCTTTGGCGACAGGTTGGAGCATATACTTTGGATGACGACGGCTTAACAGTAAGCTACGGTGACATTACAGGTGTTACAGATGCAGTTATATCTTTTCGTTCCAACAAGTATTTATCGCTTTTAAAGGATGGCAGAACAATGGTTCTTTGCTATAACAAGCATGCAAAAACATTCTCAAAACGTTCCATTGACGACCTGGTAACAGGTATGGAAATTTATGTTCGTCAGAGAATTATTAATGTTATTGACATAGTTTATTTTGAATAGTAAAGGAGTACCGATATGACAAAAAGAATACTAGTATTGTTGCTTTCCTTTATATTAATAATTCCGTCATTTGCACTGGCGGAATCCCCCCAAGAGGCGGCAGACATTTTTACCTTTAGCGAATTAAGCTTTGAGCCTAAAGATTCTGTAACCAACGACCTTGCTTTTATAAAAAACTTTAAAGGCTGTGATGTTACATGGTCAAGCTCGGATGAAAGCGTGGTAACAGCAGACGGTGATGTAATTCGTCCCGGGGTAGGAGAGGCTGCAGCTAATGTTGTGATTACTGCAACATTAACAGCAGGAACCTCTTATGCAACAAAAGATTTTTATGTTACCGTTCTTCCTTATGCAAGTGATGATGAAATTGTTAATAAAATAAAGTACGAATTAACCTTTGATACCTTAACAGACGAAGCCATGGAGGCTGTAACCAAGGATTTATATCTTCCTGCAACTGATGGGAATTATGGTGCGGTTATTCACTGGGAAAGCTCCAACAATGCGGCTTTAAGAGTTGTTGCAGACGGGGATGCATATAAAGGAGTTGTATCCACCGCTCATTACAGCGACGGCGTTTATTATGTGCTTTTAAAAGCCACCATAATTTATAACAATAGTTTTGCGGAAAAGGATTTTTATATTCATACGGTAGAAAAAGATATAGGCTATTCTCCTTCTGAGAAGGCTACTGCCGCAGCCAAAACTTTTGAAGCAAGCTTTCTTAGAAATAACAATATAAATGCATTGAGAAAAGATTTGGTGCTGCCTGAAATTTCGGGAGTTACAGTAAGTTATTTATCAGATAACGAAACTGTTGTTTCAAACGAAGGTAAGGTTAAAAGAAGCGTTGATAAAGATGAAAAAGTTTCTTTCACAGTAACATTCACAAATGGAATTGAACAACTTCATAGAATTTACGCACTTGTTGTTAAAGCGGAAGGTGAAACAAGTATTTCACAAATGCTAGATGAAGATTTAGCATGGGCAGTTGAAAGTGTTAAAGCCTCATATAGTCTTGGAAATATTATAACGGACTTAAATCTGCCAACAAGAGCGATAAACGGATCTAATATTATATGGAAAAGCAGTAATCCTGCCGTTTTATCAAATGCAGGTACAATTGTACCGCAGGAACAGGATACAGAAGTTAAACTTACGGTTAGAGTTGCTTTTTCTGAGGATTATAGAGAGGAAACTTTAAGTCTTGTGATTAAAGCAAAGCACGACACTAATTTAAAACCAGGAAACAGTGGATCCATTGGCGGTGGTGGAGGTTCATCAGTGGTTGGAACAACAATAAAGACTGATTCTGCTTTAAAAAAGAGCATATTCAATGATATGAGCATTAGCCATTGGGCATATGAATCGGTAAAAGCTTTGTATGACAGAAAAATTATAAGTGGTACAGGTAAAAATAATTTTGAACCAGATAATGCTGCAACAAGAGAAGAGTTTGTGAAAATGCTGCTTCTTTCTAAAGGAATAGCTCCGGGTGCATATGAAACGGGCTTTTTAGATGTTTCTTCCTCTGAGTGGTATTATACTTATGTAGGGGCAGCAAAAAAAGCAGGTATTGTAAAGGGAATTGAGGAAAATCGGTTCGGAACAGGTCTGAACATTACAAGAGAGGATATGTGTGTGCTTATTTATCGTGCTTTTTATGATGGGCAAACAGCAGAGGAATATGGATTCTATGATAGCAGAAAAATTTCTGATTATGCAAAAAATGCTGTAAATGTTCTATGCAAAAATGGTATTTTAAAAGGCGATGAAAACAGCAATTTTAATCCTCAGGATAATGCAACAAGAGCTGAAATTGCAGCAGTATTATATAGAATTATAGGAGAGTAGTTATATAAACTGAAACAGTCAGATGCCTTTAAAAGCCATACTGCTAGCTATTTTGAGTAACTTTGTTATAGGATAAAATTCCTAGTGTTTCGGCTTATACAATATGATAATTGGAATAATTGCATTTAATTATAAAAAGGATTGGTTTTGGTTATGAGAAAGAATTTTGGAGCGAAAGCTATTTTATATCCGATGCCGGTATTGATTATCGGGACTTATGATGAAAATGGAAAACCTAATGCAATGAATGCTGCATGGGGTGGCATAAGCGAGGAAACACAGATTTCTATTTGTGTGGATGACGGACACAAGACTGCAAAGAATGTTGCTAAAACAGGAGCATTTACTGTAAGCATTGCAGATGTGGAAAATGTAGTGGCTTGTGACTATGTTGGTATTGTATCCGGCAATAAGGAACCTGATAAAATAGAAAAAACGGGTTGGCATATAACAAAGAGTGAGTTTGTAAATGCTCCGTTTTTCGATGAACTGCCTATGACGCTTGAATGTAAACTCATCAGTTATGATGAGAAAACGTGCAGACTTGTGGGCGAAATAATAAATGTGTGTGCAGACGAAAGAATTCTTGACGAGAATGGCAAAATTGATTTGACTAAATTTAGACCAATTACATACGATCCGGTACATCATACCTATCGTAAGATTGGTGATGTGGTTGGCAAGGCATACAGTGATGGTGTAAAGTTAAAATAGGAGTTAATTATGAAGTCAAAAATAATCATTAATAAAAATTACACAATAGGTAAAATAGACAATAGAATTTATGGCTCATTTATAGAGCAAATTGGAAGAGCGATATATGGAGGCATATATGAGCCTGAACATGAAACAGCGGATAATTGCGGTTTCAGACAGGATGTAATAAACGTGGTAAAAAATCTCAAGGTTCCCATTGTTCGTTATCCCGGGGGGAATTTTGTTTCCGGATATAATTGGGAGGACGGAATAGGAGATAAAAACAAACGTCCGAAAAGACCTGATTGCTCGTGGCGCACTGTTGAGCCGAATCTTGTGGGAATCGATGAATTTCAAGAGTGGGCAAAGCGGGTTGGTTCAGAAATAATGATGGCTGTTAATCTTGGAACAAGAGGCATAAGCGATGCTCAGAATCTTCTTGAATACTGTAACATTGATTCTGATACATACTACGCAAATTTAAGAAAAGAAAACGGATTTAAAGAGCCTTTTAAAATTAAAACCTGGTGTCTTGGAAATGAAATGGACGCGCCTTGGCAAATTGGCAGAAAAACAGCAGAAGAATACGGAAGACTTGCAGCAGAAACCGCAAATGTTATGAAGATGGCAGATCCTGATATTGAACTTATTGCCTGTGGCAGTTCAGGATTTACAATGCCAACCTTCGGCGATTGGGAGTTAACGGTTCTTGATCACGTTTATGACAACGTAGACTATCTCTCTTTACATCAGTATTATGAGAAAAAAACAGATTCAACCTCCGATTATATTGCAAAGTGTGAAAACATGAACGATTACATCAAAAGTGTATCTGCAATGTGTGATTCCATAAAGGCAAAGAAACAATCCGATAAAACGATGTACCTTTCGTTTGACGAATGGAATATATGGAATTATAAAGACTATGAAGCTGAAAAAGAATGGTCAACAGCACCGCATTTGCTTGAAGAACAGTATACTTTTGAAGACGCTTTGCTTGTGGGCGGAATGATGATGGTTTTGCAAAATAATTGTGACAGAGTTAAAATTGCTTGTTTGGCACAGCTTATAAACGTCATTGCACCAATTCAAACGGTGGATTGCGGCAAAGTATGGCTTCAAACAATATTTTATCCATATTATTATGGTTCTGTGTACGGTCGCGGGATTGCAATGCAGCCTGTTGTTAACTGTGAGCAATATGAAATAAACACTTCTATTACTTGTGATGTATATGAAAAAATAGTAAACAGAAAAGTTCCGTATATAGCTACATCAGTAATATATAATGAAGAAAAAAATGAAGTGGTTTTATATGCGATTAACAGATCTCTTGAAGAAGATATGAGTTTGCATGTTGAGTTTGAAGATTTTGGGGAATGCACTCCAATAGAGCATATTCAGTTGTATTCTGATGATATGATGGCGAAAAACAGTGCTGAAAATGAAAATGTTATTCCCGAAAAATTGCAGGTTAATGATTCAAAAAGCAGTGAACATATAATTAATCTTAAAAAACATTCATGGAATATGATAGTTTTTAAATTTTGATGTCTTCAGAGATTAATTGAAATAAATCAAAAAATATCGGATATTTTATAAAAATTGGAGATGACCTAAAAAATGATTTACAAAGGCGATAAACTTGAAAAAATATCTTTCCCTCTTGGTGGAATAGGTACGGGGTCAATAGGCTTGAGCGGTAACGGAAGATTGATAGATTGGGAAATTTTTAATAAGCCTCATAAAGGCAGTATAAATGGATTTACCAATTTTTCAATTCGTGGAATTGATGATGAAGGGAAAATATATACCAGGGTACTTAACGGAGATTTTCACAATTCCTTTGAAGGCCAATATAGCAGATGGTTTGGATTCGGACCGGATTCAGGAACAATGTGTGGATTCCCGCATTTTAGCGAGCAGGATTTTAATGGAGAATTTCCTGTTGCAACTTTAAGCTTTAAGGATGAAAAATTTCCGGCGGATGTTCAGATGACAGCATTTAATCCGTTTATACCTTTAGATGATAAAAATTCAAGCATACCTGCTGCTTTTTTTGAATTTTCTATAACTAATGTCTCAGCAAAAGCCATTGATTATTCAATTGCATTTTCTGTAACAAATCCATATGATAATAGTGTTAATACTTCCCAAAATGGTATGATAACACTGTCAAATCAACTTGATAAGGATAATATAAACTATGGAGATTTGACCATAGCATCTGATTCCAAAAAAGTTGAATGTCAGAACTATTGGTATAGAGGAGAATGTAAGGATCCTCTTGTTACATTCTGGAATGAATTTTCATCAGGTGAGCCTATGAAAGAGCGAAATTATGAGGCTGTTGGCAATCACGATACTGCAACCATTGTAGCAGGAGTAAGAATAGAAGGTAAAAAAACTGAAAAAATACGCTTTGTCTTGAGTTGGAATATTCCAAATAATTATAATTACTGGAATCCGCTGAAAGATGAAAACGGCAATGATGTAATATGGAAAAATTATTATGCTGTATTATTTGAAAATTCACAACATACAGCAAAATATTGTCTTGATAACTGGGACAATCTTTTTGAAAGGACTTTGAAGTTCAAGCAAGCTTTATATACAACAACATTAAGTGAAAAAATCATAGACAGAGCTTGTGCATCACTCTCTGTATTGAAAAGCCCGACTGTTTTAAGGCTCGAGGATGGTTCCTTTTACGGCTGGGAGGGAGTTATGGAATTAGAGGGGTCGTGCGAAGGTACTTGTCAGCATGTGTGGAATTATGCTTATGCTCTATGTTTCCTTTTCCCGAATTTGGAGCAAAGTATAAGAAATCTGGAGCTTCAGTACAGTACTTATGACAGCGGTGAAATGGATTTCAGGTTGAGTATTCCGGTTGGTAGAGAAAAGGAAAAATTTCGTGCTTGTCTTGATGGACAAATGGGAACAATAATAAAAATCTATCGTGACTGGAAAATAACAGGTGACGACTCTTGGCTCAAAACAAACTGGGAGAAAATCAAATTGATTCTCGAATATGCCTGGAGCAGCGAGAATATGGATGAATGGGACAGGGATAAGGATGGAGTTCTGGAAGGACGTCAACATCATACGTTGGATATGGAACTTTTCGGACCATCATCATGGCTGCAGGGATTTTATATGGCAGCACTTAAAGCTGCGTCACAAATGGCTGCCTATCTTAATGATTATGATAAAGAAAAAGAATATAATGAATTGTATAAAAAAGGCTATGAATGGACAAAGGAAAATTTATTCAATGGTGAATATTTTATACAGAAGATAGACTTGAATGATAAGTCTGTTACAGAGCATTTTAAATGTGTGAAAGATTACTGGAACGAAGAAACTAATGAGATAAAATATCAAATTGCAAATGGTTCTGAAATAGATCAGATGTGTGCTCAGTGGCATGCGGATATCTGCGGTCTCGGCGAGATATTTGATGATGTTCAGATAAAAATTGCTCTTGAAAATATGTATAAGAATAATGTTAAGAGCACAATGCGGGATTTTGTTAATCCATGGAGAATTTTTTCGTTGAATGATGAAGGTGGAGTTGTTATATGCGACTATCCTGAAAATGTATATAAACCTAAAATTCCGATTCCGTATTGCGAAGAGACTATGACAGGATTTGAATATCAGTTGGCAGGACTTTTGATGAGCAGAGGTTTTGTTGATGAAGGATTGCAAATTGTTGAATATCTTTCTGATCGCTTTGATGGGCAAAAAAGAAATCCGTGGAATGAATTTGAATGTGGAAGCAACTATGCCCGTTCTATGGCAGCTTTTGCATTGATACCGATTATGAGTGGTTTTGAGTTTGATTTACCCAATAAAAGGATAGGATTTAATCCAAAACCAGAATTGGAAGTGTACAGATGTTTTTGGAGTCTTGGTAGCGGTTGGGGAACATTTGAAAAAACAAAGTCAAATTCAGTGCTTGAAATATGTGAAGGAATGGTGGAATTGAAAGAGGTTTCAGTTCCGTATGCAGAAAAAATTTCTGAAGTTGAAGTTGATGGACAAAAGGTTGACTTTAACTTTGAAAAGGAAAAGATTACATTTGCAGCCCCGCTTACAATTAATAAAAGTATGATAATAAAGATTTGAATCAGATGGTAATATTAAATGTACTTCAATAGTAGCAGGAGAAAACGTGTTTTCTGTTAAAATTAAGATAGCAACTGTAAAAAACGGTGAAATATCTGTTTGTGAATACCCGCTATAATAGAAATGCCCCTATGCTTGTCGGATTTTTGAACCGGCAAATATAGGGGATTTTTATAATTATCATTCAAAAAGCATGGAATATTTGGATTGCCAGAAAGTATTTTCCGGTAATTGTTCCCATGGGGAGCTTCCTATTATTTCTTTAATTTTTTTTAAGTTTTCTTCTGTGTCACATATTCCAGGAATAAGAGGGGTGCGAATTACATATTCTTTGCCACTGTCCTTTAAATATTTAAAATTTTCCAAGATGATATCGTTGTAAACTCCTGTGTGCTTTTTATGTAAATCACGGTCTGCAAGTTTAATGTCCATCATAACGTAATCTACACTATCTATGACTTTTTGAAAAATGTTTTTCGGCGCATATCCACTGGTCTGAATTGCGGTGTGACAATCAAGCCCTGAAATTACTTCTAAAAGAAAGTCGCTTTGCATAAGTGGTTCGCCGCCTGAAAAGGTAACACCGCCACTGTTCATTTTATAAAAACTAATGTTTTTATTCAGTATTTCTATAAGCTCATCAGAAGAATATTCTCTGCCACTGACAGAAATAAGTCCATTAGGGCAGATATGAATGCATCGAGAAAAGTCTTTACATTCATTATGCTCACAGGGTAATTTACACTTATTACAGCCTGTGCATAAGTTGTGTTTTATCATAAGCTGAGGAGTCGGGTTTAATCCCTCTGGATTATGACACCAGTTGCATTTAAGAGGACAGCCTTTTAAAAAAACTGTTGTGCGTGGTCCCGGACCATCGTGAAGCGAAAATTCTTTTATATCAAAAATAATGCCGGTCATACTGTGTATTCCTGTCGTCTCATAACATGATCCTGATAATCTTTATCAAGCTCAACAAAATATGCACTCCAACCCCATATACGAACAACAAGCTGACGGTGATTTTCGGGATGAAGCTGAGCATCTTTCAATTTGTCAATGTTTACAGCATTAAGTTGAAGCTGGTGTCCGCCCATTGTTATGAAAGATTTTACAAGCATAGCAACTTTATTTATGCAGTCTTTATCAGTAAACATACTATGATGAAATTCCATTGTGAGAGGTCCACCGTTAATAGTTTTGCTAAAATGCTGTTTGGTAAAAGATTTAATAACTGAAACAGGGCCATTGATTTTGGAGAACAGGCTTGGAGAAAAGTTTGTTCCAAAGGATTCGCCTTTTCTTCTGCCGTCAGGAGAAGCTCCGATTTCATTTGCATGCCACAGATAAAACATAGCACTTCCTGTTCCGGCACGGAAAATACCGCCCTCACAGTTTTTCTTATCCTTAAGACTGTCTGCAAAGCTGTCAAGCAGTATAACAGAAAGATTATCAACCTCGTCAATATCAGTTCCCATTTTAGGAGTTTCAAATCTTAAAAGAGGGAGAAGCTCGCTGTGTTTTTCAAAGTCTGAGTCAACTGCTTCTATCATTTCGTTTGAGGTGATTTTCTTTTCATCAAAAACATATTTCTTTATTGCATAAAGAGAATCGGTTGCTGTTGCAATGCCTGTGCCGTGTACGCCAAAGTTTTTGTATTTTATATCTTTCATACATACGTCCATAAATGGTGATGGAACAAACCATAAATCGTGAATGTTATTGCATATTTCATCACAGGATGCAGAGATTTCTTTTTTTACTGCAATTAAAAAGTCATCAAATGTGTAGCATTCTTTTAAATCTCTGTGCAGACAGGTATCAATAACCTTTGGAAATGAAAGTGCCGCAATGTTTGCAACATCAGCACCAACTCCCGGTATGATAAATTCCCAGCAGGCAGCAACAGTATAATCTCTGGCATCTTCTAAATCATAACCCAGAGAAGTCAGCCCGTCAATTACAACATCATCGTTGGAATACTGGGGGAACCCAAGACCTGCTTTGGTAAGCTCACTGCCAAGCTCAAAAATTTCAATGGGGGTATTCTTACTTACACGAAGATTAATTTTCGGGTCAATCATCAAAAGATTGTTGCTCGCTTTCAGACAAAGCCTTGAAAGAAGATTAAATACCTCATTGCCAAATCTGTCCACTCCGCCGAGAACCATACTCTGGCCGTTATCACCCTGCTGAACACCTACATATAAGTCGCTGTCCTTATTGAAAGAGAGGAAGAAGTCCTCTAAAAGTTCTAAAGCTGATTCTTCTGTATAAAGTCCCTTTTCCATATCAGCTTTTAAGTAAGGGTACATATATTTGTCAAATCTTCCCACAGTGTTATGATAATTTCCCTCAAGCCACAAGGAGAAGTGTATAATGCGGAAGAACTGCAGTGCTTCACGAAAATTTGTAGCACCATATTTTGGAACTCTTGCGAGTGTTTCGGAAATATCGTATCTGCCTTGCTTTTCTGCCTCCAGGCGGTATCTTTCAGCTAAATCAATTATGCTTTGTATCTGGCGTCTTCCATATTCGTTAGCTGTTTCTATACGCTTTAGGAGTCCGTCTCTGATAATCCCCTCGTAATCGGGAGAAAGGTTGGACATATATCCAAGCTCATGTATAAAATGCTTTTCTTTGATTTTTGCCCATTCGCTTTCAGAAAAAATATCGGGAATATTTTTAATCGTTCTTATATAACAAATTTTTTCCCCCGGAAGAATAATCGGAGTTTCAGCCTGACAAAGCTTCTCGAAACGGTAACACATACGTTCTTCAGGAGACATAGAAGAATCAAATGTGATTGATATATCTTTTCTGAATTTGTGATGCTCTTTTTTTAAAATATAATCTTTTAACATAAAAAATCACCCTTTAACACATTTACATTATCGTTAATGTAAATATATCATATGTATTAAAGAGTGTCAAGACTATTTTAAATTTTTTTGGTGCTTTCTCGTACTACAACGTGGGTGTTGAGAATGTGATGGATGTTGTCGGAATTTCCCTCTATAATATCCATAAGAGTGTCTACGGATTTTATCGACATTTTAGTCTTTGATGAAGTAACAGAGGTCAACATAAGGGGGAAATAATACTTAGAGGCTATATTGTCAAAGCCGATAACAGAAATGTCATCGGGGACGCTTTTTCCGAGAACTTTAAGTGCGTGGCAAACCTCCATTGCAATTAAATCGCTGAAACAGATTATACCTGTGCAGTCACTGTGTTTATTTAAGATTTCCGTAACAAGTTCAAAATTTCCGGTAATATAGCATTCCTCAGTTTTAAGCAAATTCTTGTCAATTTTATATTTTTCAAAAGCAGAAAGTATGCCGCATAGTCTGTCCTTAGCACTGGAAATATACGAAGATGCATTGATAAATAAAATATTTTTGTGATTAAGATTAATGAGATGTTCTGCAGCTGCAAATCCGCCCTGTTTGTCATCGCATATAACATAGCTTGAATAAGGGGAGTTAAAGGTGCGTCCGAAAAGCACGTATGGTAGACTACCGCTGTTTAAAAAGTCAATATTTTTTGTAGTTTTTTGAACCGGACAAATAAGTATGCCATCTACATTCTTACTAATTGCCGAAATGATAGCAGCACGTTCTAACTCTTCGTTTTCATCAGTATTGATAACAAAAGCGTTATAGCCGTATTCACGAAGTTTTGACTCCATTTCCTTAACTATAATTGAAAAATGCGGATTAGAAATATCTCCGACTATAATAGCGACGCTTTTGCTTTTTCCTGAGCGCAAGGCACTTGCTGAGGAATTTTGAATATATCCCATTTCGTTTGCGGTTTTAACAATAATTTCTTTTGTTGCCTCTGAAATATCAGGCTTGTTTTTAAGTGCGTGAGAAATGGTATTAACCGAAAAACCTGTTTTTGCGGCTATATCGGAAAGTGTAATTTTTTTCATAAAAGCTTTAACCTTTCTGTTTTTTAAATATAGACAGTATATATCAAAAGAGAAAATAAGTCAATCTTTGTATTAATATGGAAATTAAACTAACATTGAAACCCTAACATGTACAGTTGTTTGTGAACTTGTTAAATGCAGATAGTTTGTGAATGTGCGACCTATTGTACAAAAACTGAATAACAAACAAAGAAGGAGAGATTTGAACTTGAGAGCCCACTATTGATAAAACGATTTTGAGTTTGAAAGTTTAAAAAGGTTATGTTTGGTGTAAATTGTGTATAAATTTTAAAATTACTATTGACAACCACAATATATTGTGGCATAGTGTTTTCAATAATTAATTTATGCGTGGGGTTCCCGGGATTGAAAAGCTCAATTCTAGCATACTAGATGTCGTGATTGTAATTAAAACTGACGGTAGAAGTGTGTCCATTTTTAGAGGACGGCTTCCGTCAGTTTTTTTCATAAATTAAGTTTGTAACAATTCATATATCAGAATGAAACTTGCATAGGTTAAAAAATTTATGAGAGTAGTGTGCCTATTTTTAGATGCAACCTTGCATTGAAACATAGAATGAAATATTGCAATTAGAAAGAATGTAGAATGGTCTGAGAGATCATACTATATTCTTTTTTTCTATATATTGGAAATGAATGATGATAGTCTTATTGGCAAGCAGTAAACTGTCATTTGCTGTTTTGTACAGACAGAGTAAAAAAGAAGTATTTAGATTATGAGGTTACAAAGGAGTAAGTATTTTTTGCGGTTTAACTTATTCCGGGTATTGAAAAACCGTGAGGGTTATGACAGTAACCTGAACGCATCGGCGAATGCGGAAAATATTATACATATATCATCGCCGGGATATATTTTAGCATCGGCAAGTTAATTGCACCTGAGTTTAGCAGGGATGCTACCGCAGGAAAATTTTCCAAATACCTTATGCGGGAATACTACTAACCGAGCAATATGCTTTAAGGGAGACAGGAATTAAAATAGGTCTTCAAAATATTGATACTTCAGGGTTTTAAGATAAATTAAAGTTGGAAACCAAGAGGTAATAACGGTTAAATGTAACTGCAATAACTATGCCTTGCTGAAAGAAAGGATAGAAAATGAAAAATTTAAACATATATAAAAATTTAGAACAGCAGTATAACAAAATTTTTAGACACATCAAAGTTGGAAGTTTTAAAACAAGAGAAAGATATGGAAAAGCCTTTAAGAGGTTTATGGTATTTTTAGCAAATGAGTATCATATGCAGAAACTTGCAAATATCTCACCAAAACATATTTTTGTCTACACAGACTATATGCAAAACAAAGGGCTGTCTGCATCAACAATAAAAACAGAACTTGCGGCAATAAGATTCTTTCATGACAGTATGCCTTACACAAGATATGAGCTACCGACCAACAATGAACTTGATTTAGAAAGACGAACCTTTGGCGGCGTGGACAGAACATGGAGCAATCAGGAGTTTAACAATATACTCGCAATCGCAATGCAAAACAATCGTGAAGATTACGCTGCTATATTTACACTTGCAAGATATGCAGGACTTCGCCTTGAGGAATGTTTCAGGATCGACACCAATGATGCAAATACGGCAATCAAAACAGGACAACTTTTTGTCAAAGGTAAGGGAGGACTTACAAGATTTGTTCCCATAAACGAAAGCATCAAAATTGAGTTTGAGAAACTTTTAAAAGTTACTAAAAGAGGATATAAGCTGTTTGTGGATGATAATGATAAAACTCATCTTGCTATGAAAAGGTTGCAATGCTTTATTTCATATCACAGAAAATCTTTTACAGAAAACAATATAACTTTTCACGGACTTAGGCATACTTTTGCCCACGAAAAGTATGATGAGTTTATCCAAATGGGCAAAACTGATTTCCAAGCGAGGAAAGCTGTATCTGAATTGCTTGGACATCATCGAGATGATGTAACCAGAATTTATTTGGCAGGTGAAAAAGATGTTTAAAAACTATAAAGACATCTTATCGGTTGAAGAACTTTGCGAAATATTAAGCATAGGTAAAAATACCGCATATCGTCTTTTGCAATCCGGAGAGATAAAAGCAAAACGAATAGGCAGAGTGTATAAGATACCGAAAGAATCTGTCAGAAAATATTTGAAAACCAATATGTAATGACTTGAAAAATCAGTCCGTCAATGATAAAATGTAATTGTTGACGGACTGCCTGACAAAAGAAAGGAGAAATGTGTAGTGAAAGGTAGTCTACAAATTAAATCAAATAAATATTATGCAGTATTCAGAGTGAATGGGAAAATAAAGTGGCATAATCTAAATGTTGAGGCAAAACGAGGTAATAAACGAAAAGCGGAAGAGGCAATGTCAAAATTGCTGGTTCAATATTCTGAAAATTCTAAAATGTTTGGGAAAATTAAATTTACAGAATATATAAAATTATGGCTAGATGAAGTGAAAAATCAAATTGATATAATAACGCATGAAGGTTACACACAATATGCCGAAAAACATATAATTCCATATTTTGAGAAAAAACAAATGTTTATTCAGGATATAAAAATTTCGGATATAGAAGCTTACTATAATTACAAAGCAAAAACCGGAAGACTTGATGGAAAGCCTGGAGGATTGTCTCAAAGAACAATAAAGCTTCACTCTGTTGTACTTAGTCTTGTATTTAAAAAAGCTATAAGAGATGAAATTATAACCAGCAATCCTTGTGAATATGCAAGGATTCCGAAAGTTTCAAATTCTCATCAAACAGTCGCTAGTTTTTATACATCAAAACAATGTCAGTCTTTGTTGTGTGCCGTTGAAGGAACCCCTTTGTATGCGATGATTTATATAACAATATTATATGGTCTGCGCAGGTCAGAACTTATTGGGCTTAAATGGGGTGCAGTTGATTTTGAAAATAATACAATAACTATAAATCATACTGTTGTTATTCAAACTACCATTGTGGCGAAAAATAAGACTAAAAACAGAACAAGTATGCGTATATATCCACTTCTCGATGATGTAAAGGGAATACTTATTAATTTGAAGAATGAACAGGATAAAAACAGGATGATTTTTGGTGACTGTTATACGGAAAATGGTTATGTTTTTACCAAAGAGGACGGAACAGTATTTTATCCGAGTTATCCAACACATGAATTGCAAAAGTGTCTGAAAAGAAATAATTTACCACATATAAGATGGCATGACTTAAGACATACAACAGCAAGTTTACTTATATTAAAAGGATGGCAAATGAAAGAAATATCAGAGTGGCTTGGTCATGCGGACATAGGAACAACGATGAATATTTATGGACATATTGATATGGAGCATAAAAGAGAACTAGGAAATACTTTAAACGGTTTGCTTGCTTAATTAAAAAAATGTTAGAAAAATGTTAGAAAATGCGGGAAACTAGTTAAAATACAAAAAAAGAAAAAATCCTCAAAGCCTTGGGGCTCTAAGGATTTTCCTGGTACACCATCACGGACTCGAACCGTGGACACCCTGATTAAGAGTCAGGTGCTCTACCAGCTGAGCTAATGGTGCTTGTTTCAAACACGAGTTATATTATACAATGATATTCGTGTTTTGTCAAGTGTTTTTTTGAAAAAATTTAACATTTTAAGGTGTATTTAAAATATCGGAAAGCTTAATAAATTCTTCAATGGAAAGCTTTTCTCCCCGTATTCTTTCATCAAGCTCCATATTCTTTAAAGCCTCTGTAATTTTATCCTTTTCAACACTTATATATGGACTGTTTGAAAGGGCGTTAACCAAAGTTTTTCTTCTTTGCCCAAAGGCTGATTTAACAAGCTTAAAGAAAAATTCCCTGTTTGAAACTATATATTTATCTTCTTTAAAAATGTTCATTTTTATAACAGTTGAAGAAACCTTTGGTTGCGGCATAAAGCAGGAGGGTGATGCTTCAATAACAATTTCTGGTTCAGAATAAAACTGGACTGCTACCGACAAAGCTCCGTAATCCTTTCCACCCGGCTTTGCCGCCATTCTGTGTGCAACTTCTTTTTGCACCATAACTGTTATAGAAGAGATTTTTTTATCAAATTCAAGAAGTCTCATTATAACGGGAGTGGTGATGTAATAGGGAAGATTTGCAACCACTATAACAGAAAGTCCCGCAAATTCTTCCTGAAAAAGCTTTTCAAGGTTAACCTTTAAAATATCTTCGTTTATAACCTTGGCATTGTCAAAGTCTGAAAGTGTGTAATTTAAAAGAGGGATAAGAGATTTATCAATTTCAACTGCAACAATTTTTTTTGCTCTATCTGCAAGCTCTCTTGTCAGAACACCTGCTCCGGGACCGATCTCAAGAACGGCAACATCTTTATTTACTCCGGATTTATCAACAATAGTGCCTAAAACATTTTTATCTATCAAAAAGTTTTGACCAAGACTTTTTGAAAAAGAAAATCCGTGCTTCTCTATAACAGATTTAAGCTCTGATGGATTAGATAAATTCATATTTTCCTCCTTTTTTATTGGTATATTTTGTAAAAGAGCAGCTTTAAAAGCTGCTCTTAAAAAGTTATCTTACGGATGTTCCTTCCGGAACAGAATCGTCAACAAAAATAACATTGCATCCGCAGGAATTGTTTGTTGCGGCAATAAGCATTCCATCGCTTTGAACTCCGCTAAATCTTGCGGGCTTTAAGTTAGCAACAACAATGATTTTTTTGCCAATTAAATCTTCAGGTCTATATTCTTCCTTAATGCTTGAAACAATAGTTCTCTCCTGTCCGCTGCCGTCATTTAGTGTAAGCTTTAAGCAGTTGTGTGATTTTCTTATTTCTGTGCATTTTACTATTTTACAAACTCTAAGGTCGATTTTGTCAAACTCGTCAATATCTATCTGTTCTTTAACAGGCTCAATAACATCAGGCTCGTCAATTATCTTTTTCTTGATAACAGGCTCTTCTGTTATGACTTCTTCAATAACAGGATTAAGTTCTTCTTCTGTTTTAGGATAAGAAAAATCAAGTAGTCCAAGATAATCGTCTTTGTTTATTGAATAGAGGAAGAGGTATAGTCTTGGACCTTTTTCCTTATCAATAATAAGTTTGTAAACATTTTTAAAGAATGTGCCCTGAATAGTTTTAAGCTCTTTCTGGTCTAAATCTTCACCGAATGTTCTCTTTGGGATAGCATAAATTTCAGAATTTAATTCATCGAGAGTGTATCCGCCTTTTTTGATATATTCGTGGAGCATTTCGATTTCTTTCTTTTCTTCTTCCGAGAAAGTCTCATAAACATCCCAGTTTCTGTATTTTCTAAGCTTGTTCATATTCTCAGGTGAGCAATGTTCGAGCCAATACTGTGCTCTTGAAATTCTGTCTTTGAATTCGTCATATTTATATGGTGTACCGATTTTTTCAAAAACGGTTTCAAGCATCTGGGCGTTAAAGTCAACAACTGAACCAAGCTGAACAATAAGTCCCATAGGAACAGTGTTAATTTTATTATCTCCAATAAGAGCGTTATACATAATACCCTGAATAACATCACTTGACTCACCACTCATATATTCGTTATACATTTTGTCAAATTCAAAGTATTGTCTTAAAATTCCGTCATCAAAACAGAAATCAAATGCCTTTGTTGGGTCTGTTTTTGAATAGAGCCAAAAAATAATTTCAGGCTGATAAAGCTTCAAAAGTGTTTCAGGAGTGAGATTAAGTCCCGAAGAACCTGACATCTTACCTGTAAGCCCCTTAATTCCGATAAATTCATAGCCCTGAAAAACAGGAGGCTCAAAACCAAAGATTTTCTTTGCGATAACACTGCTTGTATAGTAGCTTCCGCCAACATCCGCATGGTCTTTACCGCCCGGCTCAAAGTCAACGCCCTCATACATCCAGCGCATAGGCCAGTCAATCTTCCATGCAAGCTTGCAGTCGAAGTCTTTTGTGAAATCAAAGCTTCCTTTGTGTCCGCATTTACATTCAAATTCTGCAACTGTTGAATCGTCACTTAAAGATAAAATTTTTGTTGTGTCTCTGTGACATTCAGGACAGTAGATGGTAACAGGATAGTAGTTGTCTCTTTCGCCTTCTTCTGCTTCCTGAGTTCTGA
>JAZSOT010000022.1:0-1569 GCA_045537065.1 Clostridia bacterium
ATATTCATATCAGCTTTTACATAAATCGGATTCTTAACAAAATCCTGTATTCTTGCTCGGGTTACAATTCTTTCTCTGATTGCTGCACTGTGCTTATTGCGAACAGCCTCGGCAATAGCCGAATTAGAGTTATTGACATCTGCATACATTTCGAAAATCATTTTAACCACTTCAACCTCTTCCGGAATCTGTTCATACATTCCGGTCTTGATTCCGTCTATGGTTAAATCAACTTTTCTGAAACCTACAGGTATCTTGCCACCCATATAAAAGCCTTTTTGCGAACGTGCCGCATAAGTATCACGAACACGTTGCTGAGTTGTTTCTCTTTCAAGCTGAGCAAAGGTTATGCAGATATTCAGCATTGCTCTGCCCATAGGTGTGCTTGTATCAAATCTTTCTGTTGCTGAAGAAAACTCAACTTTCATTTTACTGAAGGTATCCATCATAGTTGAAAAGTCAAGGATACTTCTGCTGATTCTGTCAAGCCTGTAAACTATAACTTTTGTAATACCTTTTCTTCCCGATTTTATATCACTCATCATTCTTTGGAACTCGGGGCGGTTGGTATTTTTACCGCTGAAACCTTTATCCGAATATACTAAATAAGCCTCACCACGCGCTTCGTACTCACACATTTCAATCTGTGATTCGATTGAGATGCTGTCTTCTTTTTCTACCGATTGACGGGCATAAATTGCTATCATAGAACTATCACCTTTCTATGACACATTAAGCCAACAACACAATACTCCAATCGGTTTTCAAAGTCCAGACTATTCTTCATTATTTCCGAACGCCTTTATCAATGAATTTTTGATTTTTATTTCAGCGATTTCTTTTTGGTCTTTGGTGAGGTTAGGGGCATACTCGTTAACTATGATTAAACAATTTCCTAATTTCAATTCAGAAGTCTTAACAAGCTTCTCGGTTATAATCGGTTTATTCATAGCGCCACCCCCTAAACTTATTTATATTATAGGGACAAGGCTTTATATTCTTTTTTGTAAACCGGCGTGGCATAATGCCACACCCTTGGTTTCATATCACTTTCCTTTCGTGTTTAAATTTTACTTATGTTATTCTTAATTGGTTCTTCACAGTTGATAAATTCAACCGTGATTTTGCATTTATCAGATGACAAACTGTCTCTCGGTTTATAACCTTTCATTGAACATTCACCTCCTCGTCTTTTATAAATTTTCACATTTCATAACGCTTGCCTGGGATAAAATATTTGCAAGACTTACTTTGAAATGTTTTTAACCTATGTAACAATACACTCACCAAATTTGTTGTAAGTGTATCGAATAGATATCTGAACCAACGCCAAACCACAAACAAATGTTCTGTGTCGAGAGCAAAAAATTTTTACATACTCAAACCAAAGTACTCTTCTTCCTCTTCGTCATCAGCAAAGGAAACATTAATTTTAAGACCTTGAGCAAGCTTCTTCTCGTTAATCTTTTCTCTTAGCTTGCTATCAATTTTTGAATTAAGTTTAGCACTTTTCTTCTGATAACTGCTTTCAAACAATTTGAAAAATGCTTTTGCAATATTTGTAAAAGC
>JAZSOT010000002.1:0-19930 GCA_045537065.1 Clostridia bacterium
TTGGCTCACAGAACGACATGGCTACGATCCGACTTCAAACCCCAAGGACTTTCCCACGCAGGTTCTCCTGGTTTCTGTTTCTTCCACAAAGCAAAATCCATAGGGTCATTTTTATCTTCGTTTATATCAATTCTAGCACCGCTTTCAAGCTCTTCGAGAGGCTGATGAGAAAGCTTCCCATACTCCTTAAACTTCTTTGTGGAATAATAAACATCACCATTTGCATTATAGGCATAACCCTTATCAATAAGAGTTTTCACTATATCAATAATAGCATCAATATTTTCTGTTGCTCTTGGATGCACAGTCGCTTCCTTAATACCAAGTCCCTTTGCATCTGTAAAATATTCATTTATATATTGTTCTGCAAGTTCTTTAACGGTTATCCCCTGTTCATTTGCATTCCTGATCATTTTATCATCTATATCTGTAAAATTTTGAACAAACTTAACCTCAAAGCCTGCATATTCGAGATATCTTCTTAATGTATCGAAAATTATAAATGGTCTTGCATTTCCAATATGAAAATAATTGTAAACCGTAGGACCGCAGGAATACATTCTTACAACTCCCGGTTCAACTGGCACAAATTCTTCTTTACATCTTTTTAATGTATTATAAATTTTCATAACCTATATCTCTTCCTCTTTACTTAATTTTTCCTTAAGCCTGTCGATTTCAATTCTAAGCTTACAAAGTTCCATAGAAACAGGATCCGGAATATGAATCTGGTCAAGGTCAATACAAGGAGTAACCCTGACATTATCCCTTTTTACAACTCTGGCAGGAACACCAACACAAGTACTGTTTGCTGGAATTTCATTAAGAACAACCGCATTAGCTGCTATTTTACTGTTATCACCAACGCTGAAAGGTCCAAGAACCTTTGCTCCACTGCCGATTGTAACATTTGAGCCAATTGTTGGATGTCTTTTTCCTTTATCTTTACCTGTACCGCCAAGAGTAACGCCCTGATATATTGTGCAGTTATCACCGATTTCTGTTGTTTCTCCAATAACAACACCCATACCGTGGTCAATAAAAACACCCTTGCCGATTTTTGCCGCGGGATGAATTTCTATTCCTGTTTTTTTTCTGGTTCTCTTTGAAATCCAGTCTGCAATAAAATAGAGGCGTTTTTCATGGAAATAATGGGCAATGCGATAATTTATAATCGCCTTTACGCCCGGATATAAAAGCAAAACCTGAGCCCTGCTTCTTGCAGCAGGATCTCTTTCAAAAACTAAGTTGACTTCTTCTCTTAAAAGCTTTATAAATCCCATAAAACTACCTCATTGACATTTTATTACCAATAATAATATTTAGTACAGATTATTTGAGATTTATCAAATAATCTGTACATATAATCTGATTAACCCTCAATAATTCTCTTAAGATTAATTCTTCCCTGTCTGTCAATTTCTATAATCTGAACTTTTATATCGTCTCCGATACTAACAACATCTTCAACTTTTTCAACTCTTGCTTTATCAAGCTTAGAAATATGAACAAGACCATCCTTACCTGGAAGGAACTCAACAAATGCACCGAATTCCATTATTCTTACAACTTTACCGTCATAGATTTCTCCAACTTCAGGTTCTTTAACGATTCCTTCGATTATCTTAAGAGCAGCTTCTCCCATTTCTGTGTTTGGAGCAGCAATAAAGATTCTTCCGTCATCTTCAATATCAATTTTCGCACCTGTGTCTGCTACAATTTTCTGAATAACCTTACCACCTGAGCCAATAACATCACGGATTTTATCAACAGGAATTTGTGTGTTGATAATCTTCGGAGCATATTCTGATATTGTATCTCTTGGCTCAGGAATAGCCTTAAGCATTACCTCGTCAAGAATATAATATCTTGCATCTCTTGTTTCCGTGAGAGCATTTTTAATAATTTCAGGTGTTAACCCGTCAATTTTTAAATCCATCTGAATTGCAGTGATACCTTTCTTTGTTCCTGCAACCTTAAAGTCCATATCTCCAAAGAAGTCTTCAACGCCCTGAATATCAAGCATAGTGATAAATCTTTCACCTTCTGTAACCAAACCAACAGAAATACCTGCAACAGGAGCTTTAATCGGAACACCTGCATCCATAAGCGCAAGAGTACTTCCGCAGATACTACCCTGAGATGTTGAACCATTTGAGCTTAGTACTTCAGATACAAGTCTTATTGAATATGGAAATTCTTCTTCTGATGGAATAACAGGAGCAAGAGCTCTTTCTGCAAGAGCTCCGTGTCCGATTTCTCTTCTACCA
Organism: Clostridia bacterium; assembly: GCA_045537065.1. Classification (GTDB taxonomy): domain Bacteria; phylum Bacillota; class Clostridia; order Monoglobales; family Monoglobaceae; genus RGIG8709. The sequence goes on from JAZSOT010000002.1 coordinate 2,271, forward strand.
GGACCTCTTGTAGGCTTTGTTTCACCAACACTGTATGACGGGAAATTATAGTGATGAATATAGCGTCTGTATTCTTCGTTATCAAGACCATCAATAATCTGGGCATCACCTAATGCACCAAGTGTTGCAACTGTTAAAATCTGAGTTTGACCTCTTGTGAAAAGACCGCTGCCGTGAGTTCTTGGAAGCAGTGCAACTTCAGATGCCAAAGGTCTGAGTTCCTGAATCTTTCTTCCGTCAACACGCTTACCTTCATCAAGAAGCCAGCGTCTTACAACGGTTTTCTGTAGCTTATATAAAGCTTCATCTATAGCCTGACCGAATTCTTCTACAGGATATTTTTCTTCAAAGTTTTCATAAACCTTGTCATAAACAATTTTTAGAGCAGCATCTCTTACAGTTTTATCATCTGTATCCATAGCTTTTTTAACCATATCTTCAGCAAATGCCTTTATGTCTTCAAATAATGTTTCATCAACTGTAATGTGCTCATATTCAAACTTAGGCTTACCAATATCTTCCTGAATTTCTTTAATAAAGAGAACAATTTTCTTAATCTCTTCGTGAGCAAACATAATTGCATCATACATAACATCTTCAGGAACTTCGTTTGCACCTGCTTCAATCATAACAACCTTTTCATAGCTACCTGCAACAGTAAGATTAAGGTCGCTGACAGCTCTCTGTGCTTCTGTTGGGTTAATAATAAATTCACCATCTATTAAGCCAACATAAACAGCAGCAATAGGTCCGTTAAACGGAATATCTGAAATAGAAACAGCAGCAGATGAACCAATCATAGCACAAAATTCTGGTGCATTATCCTGTTCAACTGATAAAACAGTACAAACAATAGATACGTCATTTCTTAAATCTTTCGGGAATAAAGGACGCATCGGTCTGTCAATTACTCTTGCTGTTAAAATAGCATTTTCAGAAGGTCTTCCTTCTCTTCTTGTGAAGCCGCCGGGAATTTTACCAACAGCATACATTCTTTCTTCATAATCAATACTAAGCGGGAAAAAGTCAATTCCATCGCGAGGTCTTTCTGATGCAGTTGCAGCAGTAAGAACAACTGTATCGCCATAGCTTACAACAACTGAACCGTTTGCAAGACCCGCAACTTTGCCAGATTCAATCTTTAATTTTCTTCCACCAACTAAAGTTTCATAAACCTTTACACTCATTTTACTAATCCTCCGTAAAAAATAATTATTTTAAAGTCCAAAGGCTCACTTTTAGCACTTAGAAATACATTTTTCATCAAAATACATTTCTAACTGCTAAATCGTAAACTCCTGGACAAAAAAGCTTTATAAGTGAATTAAGTCTTTGCTTCCGAAGAAGCAAAGACTCTCCATCTTAGTGTCTTAAGCCTAATTTTTCAACAATGGCACGGTATCTTTCAATATCTTTCTTTTCAAGATATGAAAGGAAACTTCTTCTTACACCAACCATTTTTAAAAGACCGCGTCTTGAATGATGGTCTTTCTTGTGAACCTTTAAATGTTCATTAAGCTCATTGATTCTCTCTGTTAAAAGAGCAATCTGCACCTCTGGAGAACCTGTGTCTCCTTCGTGAGTTGCATAAGTTTTGATAATTTCTGTTTTTCTTTCTTTTAGCATTTTATCACCTCATAAAATTTAATCCCCTGAAGCTTTGTAAAAGGTGGTGAATTAAATCCCAAAACCAAGCCTCAGGTTTTTCCATAAAATTATATCACAAGAAGATGCCTTTGTCAAGCAATTTTATATATTATTTTGATAGTTCCTTAAATTCAAATTTTAAATATGTTTTATACTCTTCAAAAGGCTTTAAACTAACATATGCATTGTTCTTTTCAATATCTTCTCCGCCATAATTTGTAGTTCTCGGTTCAAGTCCAACAACATACTCACTTTCACCAAGCATTTTCCAAACCAAAAATTCAGGCAAAGCGTCCCTTTTATATGTTATATACGCACCTATTTCCCCATTTTCAATCCCTGCTGTTGCAACGGCTCCGGAATGTAAGACACCGACACACTCTTCCTCTTTCCCATGAACGGGGGCGTGAATATCAACAAGTTCAGGCTGAACATTTACAATTTTTGCACCTTCTCTAACAAGCGGGTAACCAAAGTTACAATGATAACAAAGTGCAATTTTTTCGTCAGCAAAGCCCTCATTAATCACTGTATCCTCAACAGTGAATTCTTCATCAAAAAGTTTTGCCGTAATAGTTCTTTTTAAAACAATATTTTCTCCAAAAACAGCACTTTCACGCATTAAGCCTGAAACAGTCATAATATAGTCATTGCCCTGCCACTTGGCACAAACACTAACCTTTTCGGCAGGAATGTTTGCAATTCTCCCGTGCAACCCCTGACCATTATATGGAACTCCTACATTTTTCAGTCCACAGGTTGTGATAAGTCCACCATAAAATCCTCTAAGCCATCCAAACCCGTCTTTATCATAGTATTGAGGTGAGGTAATTCCGGTTTTTGAAATCCAGCTTACTGCATTCTCTTTATAATAAGCCTGAGCTATATCCATACCTCTGTCAGGAAGTACAACAAATCTGAGTTTCCCTGTATTTATCTCTATTGCTCTGACTCCTTTTGCTTTGCCATCATTAAAGGTATAATCCCTTATACCACCTATTTGTTCAATAGAACCAATACGTTTTAATAATTCCTCTTTTTTCATATTATATACCCTCTTCGTTTTTATCATACAATAAATGCTATAACTAATTTACATTAATTATAGCATTTATTTTTAATTTTTCAAGTTATTAGTTACATTCAGCAACAAGTGGACCGGCAAGCTCTTTAAGATAGAAAAGTTTACCTGGAAGTGTTGGCATAAATGTTGATGTAATATTCATATCAGGTCCATAATGAAGAGTTGTTAAAAAGCTCATTCCCTGCCAACCCATTCCTCTGCCAAGAGCACCGTCACAACCGCCGATTATTGTATCAGCCTGCAAGAAAAGTCCAGGACCAATTGTATTTGCGGTACAAGGAACAAGAGTTGAACGGCTCTTAAAGCTTGTTATAGCATTCTGTTCAATTGTTAGAGGATGAAGTTTAGCACCAATACGGTAGCACTGTTTCTTCCATTCCTCAACAGATGAAAATTCATCAGCAAACTGAGGTTCCCAGAATGCAATATGGCACATTCTGCCTATACCAAATATTAAAACAAGTTTTGCACCCTCTGCTTTAAGTGCTGCAATCTTTTCAGGATATGTAGGAAGATTATCCTTTGTTGCAAAATTACGCTGTGCAGGTGGAATAGTCATATCAAGCTTATCAAAAAATGCCTGTTTCATACTATATTCAAATGATGCAGGATTATCGTTAGGAAGAGTATTTCCTTCACTATCTGCCCATTCGTCCATATTAAATGTATATACATGGTCACAATTTACTTTCCAAGCATTAAGGAAATAAACTGCCCATTTATACATACCCATAGGTCCAACAGGGAGAATCATTGCAAGTTTTTCCCCTCTGTCTCTTGCTTCTTTAATTTTTATAGCAATCTCATGACCCATAAGTGTATCAAATTCATAAATATTTTCGCATTCAACAGGATTAAAATCCTTATGCCAGAAATCTTCGCGTGCAACGCCTTTGTCACAGCATTCATCAATTTTTTTCATATCCCAGCCCTTGGGATAAAAATTTTCAAGTAAACTGCCTTTTACTGTAGATAAAAAATCCATAGTATCATCTCCTATTTAATATTTTAATTATGGTAATAGTCTCTTTGTTACAACCTTAGGCCATACATATTCCTGAGTAAAGCCCTCTGCATAGCTGACCCCGCATTGAATACCTCTAAATCTTGAACAAGTGCGAACAAATTCCGCAAAATCAATGTGATCATGGTCTCTCATCCATTTAAGCTGACTTTCATGACATTCAAGCATATTAATTTTAAGGTCAATTTCATCGGTTATATCTACATATTCTGTAGGTGTGAAATTCATACCTGCAAGATTATCCATATAGAAAAGCGGAACAACCGCTGCCTTGCCCGGTGCTCCATAGTGGGGAACACTTGCCGCAAATGATGCATCAAAAACAAGCTTTGAAACCTCACGATGGTCAGGCATATAATCATTAGGACTGTGTGTTATTATAAAATCAGGTTGTACATTCTTGATGAGTTCCACAACCTTATCTCGTTGTGATATATCACATCCGTTAGGAAGAAGGTCACCAATATCAAGTGTAACCACTTCTATTCCTGCAAGAGAGCCTGCTTTTTTCGCTTCGTTTATACGCATCTCTCTGAGTTCTTCCGGAGATATTATTTCATGTCCCATATTGCCATTTGCAACATGGCACACAACAACCTTATCGCCACGCTTTACACATTTTGCAAGTGTACCGCTGCATGATATTTCAATATCATCAGGATGACAACCAATCGCTAATACATTCATGTTTCTGCCTCCACTTATCAATTTATATTAGTGTAATTTTAAGTTTATTGAATGGTTTTATAAACTCCCTCTTCAGATGCCTCATACGCCTTTTCAACAACTGTCTGAACATATATTCCATCCTCAGCTGAAACTTCAGGTTCTGTACCATCTATAATACACTGAGCAAAAGATGAAATTTCTTTTTCATACATATTACCGGTAACAACCTCAACATTTTTAGATGTGTCACCTTCACGATCCTGCTGAGCATTATATCCTGCAGAATCGTCAGAGATTGTAAGTTCGATTTCTCCACTTTCAACCTGACTGATAGTGCCCTGAGCAAGAATACTTCCCTTTGTTCCATAGAACTCAAGACGACATTTTGCTGCATCATCAGGAATATTAAAGTTTGCATCAACAAAAGCTGTAGCACCATTTGACATTTTCATAATTAACGCTGCTGAATCATCTGCAGAATAATTAAATGTCTGATTTTGTGCAAAACAAGCAACTGTTTTTGCCTTTGTTCCGCTTATGTATTGCAGAAGATCAATACAGTGAATACCCATATCCATAAGTGCTCCACCACCTGATCTCTTCTTGTCCTGTCTCCAATTATCAGGAATTTCAGGATACCAGCAAGTAAGCTGCCCTCTCATCGAGACAATATCACCAATTTTTCCTTCAGAAATTATTTCTTTCATTTTCTGGTGATATGCACTAAAACGCATCATAAGACCAACGCCAAACTTAACGCCCTGCTCTTTGCAAAACTCAGCAATTTCAGTTGACTCCTTTACAGAAAGAGCTATTGGCTTTTCCAAAAGGATATGTTTTTTTGCCTTAGCAGCCATCATAGCCTGCTCCTTATGACAAAAAACAGGAGTTGCAATATAAACTGCATCTATTTCATCCAGTGCCAAAACTTCTTCCACAGTGTCAAAGGCATATTTTGCACCAAATTCTTCCTTAACCTTTTTTGCTGCGTCAAAATTGGTATCCATAACAGCAACAAGTTCACTGTTTTCTGAAAGCATCATACCAGGTATTGTTCTTCTGTATGCAATACCGCCACAACCAATTACGCCCCATTTTATTTTCATATTACACACCTCTTTGCATTTCATATACAGCTTCCAATACAGCATCAGCCATATATTCAAGCTGTTCATCAGAAAGGCCATAAAGAGGAAGATGTGTAAATCTCTTATAAAATACTTCTTCACAAACAGGACATTCTTTTGCAATTTCATCTGAATTATATCCCATATCCTGAACAATCTTAAATCTATAAAGAGGTCCGAAATGGGCAATCTGTGTAACACCCTTTTCTTCAAGTTTTTTCTTTAGAACCTGAATATCGCCACCAGCTTTTGCAGGGTCAATCTGTAATAAATACAAATGGAATGTAGGCTTAATTTCATCATTACCTAAATCTTGAGGAATAATAGCATCATTAGCCTTAAATCTGTTTGTTAAATATTCAGCCGCACGTCTTCTTATACCAATAATTTCTTCATTACGGGCAACCTGCAAGGCAAGACCTAATCCCTGAATTTCTGTTGTAGAAGCATTACCGGGGACAAATGGTTCATACTTACCCTGAATAGGTGTTATATTATAAAGCCAATCTTTAATAGGACAACTAAAATCAAGTCCCAAGAAACGAGCACGTTTCATTTCGGGTCCGAAGTTTGGAATATTTGTTGTAGCTATACCACCTTCACCAAATGAAGTGATGTTTTTAACTTCATGCATTGAAAATGCAGCGAAATCACCGATTGTACCAATCTTTTTACCTTTATACATAGCACCAAAAGCATGTGCAGCATCTTCAAGAACAAGAATATCATGCTCTTTTGCAAGTTTCATAATAGGATCCATATCTACAGGATAACCACCGATATGTACAGGTACAATCATTTTTGTCTTATCTGTAATTTTTCTTGCAACATCAGCAGGATCCATATTTATTGTTTTAGGATCAACATCAGCAAATACAAGCTTTGCCCCTACTGCAAGAGGATATGCCATAGTTGCAACAAAAGTAATTGCAGGAACAATAACCTCGTCGCCCGGCTTTAAATTAGCATATTTATATGCTATTTCAAAACCTGCAGTTGCATTTGTAACAAATGTTGATGTTGTTGTGCCAAGATACTCATTACAAGCATTTTCAGCTTCCTCAACTTTACTTGCAAGTGAAAGCTTTCCTGGAGGAGTTGAAATTGCATCAAGCTTTTCAACCTGTGCCTTTATAGCTTTAATTGCTTCTTCATATTCAGGACCTTCACCTTGCATTAAAAACTTAATGATCTCCATGAGGTCGTTTACATTGTAGTTTTCACCTACTGCCGCCCACGGTACCCTTGTAGCCCTGTGTTATAGCGAAAATCTGTCGCTTTTGACATAATAATCTCCCCTTTATTTTTTCTTTCTTAATAATTTTAAAATTTTTAAATAATGACCAAAAAAATACTATTTCCATACTTTTCATGTATTCCGCAGTATTCGGTTTTTAAATTTGTAAGTATGAAATAATAATCCGAAAAAAATCTTATTTTTTACATCAAATTTTTCTCTATTTTCTTGATTATTATTTAATTTTATTGTATAATAAAATTAATATCTTGTCTTTATCAATTTTTCCTTGTTTTTTATCATTTTGTTCATAGGGAGGTTTCATATAGTGTACGAACTACAACCCATAAAACAAGAAATCAGCATACAAGGTTTTAACAGTATATATTATTTTGAACTAAGCAAAAACTTTTCTCACAATCCTGAACGACACGACTTTTGGGAAATGGTTTATGTTGATAGCGGATGCGTTAATGCTATTGCCGGAGGAGTCGGTTGCATTCTTGAACAGGGACAGGCTATTTTTCATGAGCCAATGGAGATACACGCCCATGTTTCAAATAAAAAGGTTGCAAGCAATGTTCTTGTTGTTACTTTCACCACCAACAGTAACGCAATGAAACACCTGAAAAATAAAACAATTACTCTTGATAAAACCGGCAGAGTTCTTCTCTCTCTTTTTCTTGACGAAGCTAAAAACGCCCTCGGTGAAATTCCTGGAAACTACGAAAGTACAGAAAATCTTAATTTTCTTCATACAGTTTTCGGCTCTTCTCAGCTTTTGCAGTGTTATTTCACAGAGTTTCTCTTAAGACTTATAAGAGATATAAGTTCATTAAGTGAAGATATTCACTCTTGTAAAAGTTTTCGTGATATTGCAGCCACATCTTTAAGCGAACTTATATGCGAATACCTGAAAAACAATATTTATTCTGCTATTACTCTAAAAGATATTTGCGAACATTTTCTTCTCGGAAAAACCAGACTCTGTAAAATATTCAGGGAGAGTATGGAACAAAGCCCAATGGAATACTATAAAGAACTTAAGATAAAAGAAGCAAAAAAGCTTATAAGAGAAAGAAACCATTCATTTAGTGAGGTTTCTGACCTCCTTGGATATTCTTCAATACATAATTTTTCCCGTGCATTCAAAAAAAGCGTTGGTCTCTCACCATCAGCTTACGAAAAAAGTATTCTTTAATTTATATAAAATAATATGAAAAATCGCAATTCCTGAATAGGATTGCGATTTTAATTTTAGTCTTCAAAAGAATATATAATTTTTTGCGGACACTTTTCGACGCATACACCACAACCGGAACATTTTGAAGAATCAATAAAAGCAAGATTATCTTTCATTTCAATAGCTTCGGACGGACAGTTCTTAGCACAAATCCCACAACCGATACACCCTACAGAGCAAACCTGTCTTGTCTGTTTTCCCTTATCGAGTGATGAACACATAACCTGAAATTTTGTATCTTTTGGTAAAATTTTAATAATATTTTTAGGACATTCCAGTGCACACACTCCGCAGCCCACACACTTTTCTCTGTCAACAGTTGCAACTCCTGAAATAATCGAAATTGCATTAAATTTACATCTTTTTACACAACTGCCAAGTCCGAGACATCCATGCTTGCAACCTTTACTTCCACCTGCAAGTTTCATAGCAGAATGACAATCAGCATTACCCTCATATATATACTTTTCGGTTGCAACATCAAAATTACCACTACATAAAACATAAGCACATTTTGGCTCTGCCTTACTTGAATCAGCACCTGTAATTTCAGCTATCTTATCAAGGATTTCCTGATTACAAGACGGACAACAGTTTATTGTTGCACCGGTGGTGACAATAGCTTCTGCATAGGATACACAACCTGCATATCCGCATCCGCCACAATTTGCACCAGGTAAAAGTTCTGATATTTTCGGTATTCTTTCGTCTTTTTTCACTTCAAAAATCTTTGATGCAAATGCAAGGAGCCCGCCGAACAAAACGCCCATACCACCTATGGCAAGGACTGGAAATAATAAATCAAACATATTCTAATCCCTCCCTAAAAACTCATTCCGGAAAATCCCATAAATGCTATAGATAACAAACTTGCTGTTATAAGAGTTATAGGCATTCCTTTAAGAAAAGATGGTATATCTGAATTTTCAAGTCTTTCTCTGACACCTGCAAAAATAACAATTGCCAAAGTAAAACCAACACCTGCAAAAGTTCCATAAAATATAGATTTTAAAAAACCCGCAGCATCCAGTGAAAATTTTGTTATATTAACAATTGCTACGCCAAGAACAGCACAGTTTGTTGTTATAAGTGGTAAATAAATACCTAGAGACTTATAAAGTGCAGGAATTGACTTCTGTAAAAACATTTCAACAAACTGAACGAGCACAGCTATAACAAGAATAAAAGCAATAGTCTGCATATACTCTATATTCAATGCAACCAAAATATATTTTTGAACAACCCAGGTTATTGCAGAAGCACATGCCATAACAAAAACAACCGCGAAACCCATACCAATAGCTGTATCAGTTTTTTTGGAAACACCGAGGAACGGACAAATACCGAGGAACTGAACAAGCACAAAGTTTTCTATAAAAACAGCACTAAGACAGATTAGAAGAATATCTTTAATCATTTAAGTTCCCCCTCTCCATTTTGTCTTTAATAATATTTATGGTCATAAGGATAAGTCCAAGAGTCAGGAAAGCTCCCGGAGGTAAAATCATAATTGAAATAGGCTGAAAACCGCTTCCAAAAAGAGATATGCCAAACAAAGAACCTGCTCCCAATAATTCTCTGACAGAACCAATTATAGTTAATGCGCCGGTAAACCCAAGCCCCATAGCAAGTCCATCTACCACTGACTTTAAAATATTATTCTTTGATGCAAAAGCCTCGGCTCTTCCTAAAATAATACAGTTAACAACTATCAAAGGAATATAAATTCCAAGAGCATTCGAAATAGAAAGGGCATAAGCCTTGAGAAGCATTTCAACAATAGTTACAAAACTTGCTATTATAACAACATATGCAGCTATTCTTACCTTATCTGGAATAAACTTTCTGAGAAGCGAAATAAACATATTGGAAAATATGAGAACTATCATAGTTGAAGCTCCCATTCCAAGTCCATTGAGGGCACTTGTTGTAACAGCAAGAGTTGGGCACATACCAAGCATAAGAACAAAAGTTGGGTTTTCTTTTAAAATACCATTTAAAAATGTTTTTTTCATTTTATTTACCCTTCCTTTCTTCTTTTACACTTTTTGCAAAATCAAGTGACAAATTAACCGCATTAGTAACAGCCTTTGATGTAACTGTTGCACCTGATATAGCAGCTATATCCTCGCCTTTATTTGTAGGTGAAATATTTTTCTTTACATTAAGAGGTATATCTCTCCCAATATACTGGTCAATAAACTCTGGATTTGAAGCTTTTAATCCAAGACCTGCAGTTTCACTTGATTCAGTTATTTTAACTCTGTTAATAGACATATCACTTGTAATTCCAACCATTACTCTAATATCCCCGCCATATCCACGAGTAGAAACTGCGGAAACAACATAGCCAATAACTTCTCCATCTGAACTGAGTCCTCTGTAAATATCTTCAATATATGTACCATTTTCTTCTGAATCAATATGTTTCACATCAACCTTTTCAAATTCTGCTGCCATTTCCAAAACTTCCTTTTGAGTCTGCTGAATTGTGACAATTTTATTCTTCTCTATAACAGGAGATGTAACCTTATTAACAAATGCGAGACAAAGAGCTGCAATGCTAGTTATAACAAAAAGTTTAACAACTACTATTAAAATATCTTTTTTATTCATTTGCCGCAGCCCCCCTTTCTCCAAAGGTCTTGGGAACAGTATATTTATCAATTAACGGAGTAAGTAAATTCATAAGAAGAATCGAATAGCTGACCCCCTCTGGATATCCGCCCCATGTTCTGATAACAAATGTTAAAAATCCGCAACCAACACCAAATATAATTTGTCCTGTTTTAGTGTAAGGCGTTGTAACGTAATCTGTTGCCATAAAAAATGCACCAAGCATAAGACCGCCGGATAATATCTGGTACAAACCATCTCTGCCAGCAAGATATGACATAACAAAAACCGTTAATATATAGAAAAATGGAATTTTCAAATCAATAACTTTTTTATAAAGCAAATATCCGGCACCAATTAAAATTGCAAGAGCAGAAATTTCTCCAATACATCCGCTTACATTACCCAAAAACAAATCAAGATATGTAGGCAGAACATCTTTCGTTCCCTCCTTAACAATAGCAAGAGGAGTTGCTGAACTTATAACATCTGCATTATTAAACAAGAATATTTTATCAAAGGGTTTAATCCATGTTGTCATAGGTTTCGCCCACGAAGTAAGCAAAAAAGCACGGCCAGCAAGTGCAGGATTCATAAAATTATTTCCCAGTCCGCCAAAGAATTGCTTAACAATAATAATCGCAAAAAAGCATCCAATAATTGCAATCCAGAAAGGAATAGTAACAGGAAGATTAAGTGCAATTAAAAGACCGGTAACCGCTGCACTACAATCGCTTATGGTTATAGGCTTTTTAAGAAGTTTCTGCCAACCCCATTCAAAAAAAACCGATGCAATAATACAAATAAGTGCCACAAAAAATGCACGGTATCCCATAACAATAACGCCGGCAATAAGAGCAGGCATAAGGGCGATTAAAACATCAAACATTATATTTTTTGTATTCTCAGAGCTCCTTACGTGGGGAGCGTGAGAAACAACAAGCTTATTAAAATTACTCACTTAAAAACCTCCTTTATGCCTTTTGATTTCTCATTTTTATTTTTGCAATTTTGATATGTTGAACAGGATGCTGTCCTGCAGGACAAATATATGAACAAGAGCCGCATTCAACACATTCACTGACGCCTAGTCTTTCAAGCGTTTCAAAGTCGTCATTTTCCGCAGCATTCTTTAACACGTTAGGGAGAAGAATCATAGGACAAGCCTTAACACATTTTCCGCATCTGAGACAAGCCTCCGAACCCGTAAGATTTGGCACATCGTCGCAAAGAGCAAGAACCCCTGATGTTGCCTTAATAACTGGTACATCGACATCATATAACGAAATCCCCATCATAGGTCCACCCATAACAACTTTTTTCGGTTCCTTTGTTAAACCTCCGGCTTTTTCCAAAAGATATGAAATAGGTGTTCCTATTCTCACCCTGAAATTTGACGGATTTTTAACACAATCTCCATCAATGGTAACAATTCTTTTGATTAAGGGCATTCCATTCACAGCTCTATGTATTGCGGCACAACTGTCGATATTATGAACAGACGCTCCGACATCTTTTGGAAGTTTACCCTTTGGAATACGAATATTTGTGATAGCATAAACAAGATGTTTTTCTGAACCTTGAGGATATTTAACCTTTAGAGGAACAACAATAATTTCACAATCTTCTTCCTTTTTTGCATACTCTCTCATAAGCTCTATTGCATCAGGTTTGTTTTTCTCAATGGCAATATAGCCTTTTTTTATTCCAAAAATCTTCATTAGAATTTTTAGCCCGCCAATTATCTCCTCCGGTGTTTCAAGCATTGCTCTATGGTCGGAAGATAAATGAGGTTCGCATTCTGCACCATTAATGATAATATACTCTATTTTTTTATCGGGAGCAGGGGCAACCTTAACATGTGTAGGAAATGTTGCACCACCCATACCAACAATTCCCGCGTCCTTTATAACATCTACAAGCTCATTAACACTAAGTTTTTCGTAATCTAAAGTTTTCATTTCCGGGTCATTAGTATATAATCTGTCATTTTCTATAATAACAGACTGTACCATAGCACCATTCGGATGAAGCTTTTGTTCTATAGATAAAACCTTACCCGAAACAGAAGAATGAACATTTGCTGACATAAATCCCTGAGCCTCACCTATCTTTTGCCCAACTAACACCTCATCACCAACATCAACACAAGGAATAGCCGGAGCACCTAAATGCTGAGACATAGGAAAAACAAGCACATCCGGTGCATCAAGATCAACTATTGGTTTGTGGTTTGTCCATAATTTTTTTGTATCAGGATGAACCCCGCCGGGAAAAGTATGTAAAATCTTTCCAAAATCAAACAATTTGTTAAATTTCATTTCATAAAAACCTTTCCAAAATTTTATCTACGTTAAGATTATATACTAAATTCTATGCAATTGCAACGATAGATATTTTTTTAACAATAAAAAACGAACAAATCAATTTGATTTGTCCGCTTTTTATTTTAATAATTATACCCTAGTTCTATAGCTTTTAGATTTAAATCAAGTAAATTAGCTTTCTTTGCTGGAACAATCTTTTCCATAGCAACTTTAACATTCTCATAAGGAATAACAGCAGAATGCTTAATCAAATGACCTATCATAATCATATTAGCAAGACCTGATAAGTTATTTTCATTTGCAAGCTGAGTTGCAGGAATATAGAAAGTTTCCACATCATCTCTTTCCACTTTTCTGTCTATCAAAGAACTGTCAATATAAATCTGTCCGCCTTTTGCTGTCTCATTTTCGTATTTATCAAGAGAGGGAAGATTCATTGCGATTAAAATATCCGGATTAAGTACAATAGGTGAGCCGATAGGTTCATCGCTTAAAATGATACTGCAATTTGCAGTTCCGCCTCTCATTTCCGGTCCGTATGACGGAAGCCAACTAACTTCTTTATCTTCAAGTAACCCCTCATAAGCTAAGAATTTCCCTGAAAACAATATGCCCTGTCCGCCAAAGCCGGCAATAAGTATCTGTTTATTCATAATATCAATCCTTTCTTAAAAAAGTAAGTTTTATGCTTATTATTCAGCATACTTATCCTTATATACTCCAAGAGGATAATAAGGAAGCATATTTTCTTCAAGCCATTCAAGAGCCTTAACAGGAGTTAATCCCCAGTTTGTAGGACAAGTTGAAACAACCTCAACAAGAGAGAAACCTTTGCCCTCTATCTGATTTTTAAATGCTTTCATAATAGCTTTTTTTGCATTCTTAATATTTTTAACATTATTAACTGCAACTCTTTCAAGATATGTCGCACCATCGACCTGTGAAAGCATTTCGCACACCTTAACAGGAAGACCAACTGAATTTACATCTCTTCCATAAGGAGAGGTCTGAGTTACCTGTCCTGGAAGTGTTGTAGGAGCCATCTGTCCCCCGGTCATTCCGTATATTGCATTATTAACGAAAATAATAGTAATATTTTCGCCTCTTGCAGCCGAATGAACGGTTTCAGCAGTACCAATAGCAGCAAGGTCTCCATCACCCTGATATGTAAATACAATATTATTCGGGTCTGAGCGTTTAACCCCTGTTGCAACAGCCGGTGCCCTTCCGTGAGCTGCTTCAATCATATCACAAGCAAAATAATTATAAGCAAAAACTGAACATCCAACCGGTGCAACACCGATTGTTCTGCCCTCTATACCAAGTTCATCTATTACTTCAGCAACAAGTCTGTGAATAATACCATGAGTACAACCGGGGCAATAATGAAGAACAGTATCAGTAAGAGCCTTTGGTTTTTCAAATACTACCATTACTTTGCACCTCCTATTTTATCAGCTTCATAAATTTTATCAAGAACATTATTTGTTGTTGGAATCATACCGCCTGTGCGATTACAAAGAAGAACAGGCTTTTTACATTTTGTTGCAAGCTCAACATCTTCAATAAGCTGTCCCATTGAAAGTTCAACAGAAATAAACGCTTTCACTTTATCAGCAGCAGCAAGCAGTGCTTTTTTCGGGAATGGCCAAAGAGTAATTGGTCTTATCATACCAACCTTAACTCCTGCCTTTCTCGCTTCGTCAATAGCATTTTTAGAAACACGTGATGCAATACCGAATGCAACAATACAGATTTCTGCATCTTCCATTCTGTATTCTTCATACATAACCTCATTTTCTTCTATTAACTTATATTTTTCATATCTCTTAAAGTTTTCAATCTCAAGTTCTTCAGGTTTTAAGAAAAGAGAATTTATAACATTATGTTCTCTTTCGCATTTTGTACCTGTTACAGCCCAAGATTTATCATATTCTTTAATTTCACCCATATCAAGGCTAACAGGCTCCATCATCTGACCCATTGTTCCATCTGCTAAAATCATTGAAGTCATACGGTATTTATCTGCAAGATCAAACCCTTTAAAAGTCAAAGAAACCATTTCCTGAACAGATGCAGGCGCTAAAACAAGCATATGGAAATCGCCATGCGCTGCACCTCTTGTTGCTTGGAAATAATCCGCCTGAGATGGCTGAATACCGCCAAGACCCGGGCCACCTCTCTGAACATTAACTATTAAAGCAGGCAAATCACATCCCGCAAGATATGAAAGTCCTTCCCCTTTTAGTGATATACCGGGACTTGAGCTTGATGTCATAACTCTTTTACCTGTTGATGCAACTCCCAAAACCATATTTATAGCGGCAATTTCACTTTCAGCCTGAAGAAAAACACCGCCAATTTTAGGCATCTTTTTTGACATATATGCCGCAACCTCTGTCTGAGGTGTAATAGGATAACCAAAGTAATGACGACAACCTGCCATAATAGCAGCCTCTGCCATAGCTTCGTTACCTTTCATTAACACTTTTTCTGACATTTTAAAGCCTCCCTTTCTATTTTTCTACTGTAATAACGCAATCAGGACACATAGTTGCACAAAAAGCACAACCAATACATTCGTCCTGCTTTTCAACCCCTGCAGGATGATATCCTTTTGCGTTAATCTTATCTTCACGAAGTTCAACTATTTTTTTAGGACATGCACCAACACATAGTCCACAGC
Source organism: Clostridia bacterium (assembly GCA_045537065.1). Classification (GTDB taxonomy): domain Bacteria; phylum Bacillota; class Clostridia; order Monoglobales; family Monoglobaceae; genus RGIG8709. The sequence continues at coordinate 17,931 of JAZSOT010000002.1, forward strand.
CTTTACATAAATTTTCGTTAAATGTAACTTTAGCCATAAAAAACCATACCTTTCAGTAAAAATTTTTATATTCTGTCTTCCCAGTTAACATATATATTAATTGGAAAGAGATTATCGATTTTTCCGGATAAACAATCAAAAAGGTCCTTTTTAACCGTTGTCATATAAACTGGAAGTCCTGTCAACTTTGAAACATCATCAGCGTAAGACAAAGAGCTTAAAACATCTTCCTCTGTTGTTTCAGGTCCAAGATTTGAATTATTCACAATACCGGTAAACTTAAGTCCCCCTGCCTCTTCTATTTCACGCATAATCTCAAGGACATCCTGAGCACACCTTGTCTGAGGTCTATACTTATTTATAACAAGAAGCATATTGTAATTATTCTCTTCTTTAATTCTCGGACTATATCTCCCAAGAGCAAGAGCCCCTCTATCGTCTCCGCCTATATCAACAACAGCAGCAACATCTTTATCTTCCGTAACAGAATAAATTTCCGAAGGAAGTGCAGGTACATCAACATTTGTATTCGCATAATCGGAAGAAATAAGTTTTATACCATTTTCCTTTAAGATTTCCTCACTATCTTTTGTCCTGAAATAAGGATTAACAATGTCTATATCGGCAATTTTAACATTTTCAAAAACATTCTTAATTTTAATAGCAAAATTAACCGCAATATTTGTTTTACCGCTTCCATAGTGTCCGGCAAAGAGAGTTATTCTTTTATAATCCATTAAAGTTCAACCACCCAGCCGAACTTATCTTCAACAGTTCCGCCCTGAATACCGGTTACTATGTCATAAATTTTCTGACTTACAGGGCCTATATTTCCACCGTTAATTTCCATAACCTCATCACCATATCTAAGCTTACCTACAGGAGAAATAACAGCAGCAGTACCCGTTCCGAATACTTCTTCAAGTTTACCTGTTTTCTGAGCTTCAATAAGTTCATCAACAGAAATTTTTCTCTCTTCAACATCTAGACCCCAGCTCTTACATAGGTTAATAACAGAATCTCTTGTTATACCGGGAAGAATACTTCCATTAAGCATAGGAGTAACAATCTTGCCATCTATTTTAAAGAAAATATTCATAGCTCCAACTTCTTCTATGTATTTTCTTTCAACACCGTCAAGCCATAAAACCTGAGAATAACCATCATCATGAGCCTTAACCTGACCTGCAAGAGATGCTGCATAGTTACCGCCTGTTTTAGCAAATCCCATACCGCCTCTTACAGCTCTTACATATTCATCTTCAATCCAGATTCCAACAGGAGCAAGCCCGCTTGAATAATAAGCTCCGCTAGGTGAAAGTATTATAATAAACAAATATGTTTTTGAAGGAGCAACCCCCAAAAATTCATCTGTTGCAATAATAAAAGGTCTAATGTAAAGTGATGTTCCGGGAGCAGTTGGAATCCAGTCCTCATCAACCTTTACAACCGCCTTAACAGCTTCTACAAAATATTCTTCTGGAAGCTCGGGAATACAAAGTCTTTTATTTGTTGCATTGGTTCTCTTTGCATTCATATCAGGTCTGAAAAGTCTTGCATTTCCATCAGCACCTCTATACGCCTTTAACCCTTCAAACATTTCCTGTCCGTAATGAAATACCATTGCAGAAGGAGCAAGAGAAATATTTTCATAAGGAACAATCCTTGCATCATGCCAGCCTTTACCCTCAGTATAATTCATAACAAACATATGATCTGTAAAAATCTTACCAAAGCCAAGATTTGATGAGTCCGGCTTTGCCTTTGGACTTTTAGTTTTTTCAATTTTAATATTAAGCATATCTTACCCTCCATTTATTTCAGGCAGTTTATCAACTGCTTTTTTAAAAATTATGTTTACACATCACCTTAACTTTATCATATTATAATACAGTTTTTTTGTCGATTTGTCAATGAATTTTTGCGATTTTTCCTCATTTTTTTCAAGAAAAAATAAAATTTAATTACATATAAGTCGGATCGTAGCCATGTCGTTCTGT
>JAZSOT010000090.1:0-1603 GCA_045537065.1 Clostridia bacterium
ACCATCGATTTCAAAAGCAAGTTAAATGAAACAATCGAAAGCCTTATAAATACGGATTACGAAAAGATTAAAGAAACTCACATTTCAACCCACCAAAAATGGTTCGGCAATGTTCAGGTCAAATTGGAAGAAACTGAAATCTGTGAATTAACCACAAACAAAAGGCTTAAAGAACTCAAATGGGATGAATACGATCCCGATTTATTTGCTCTTTATTATAATTTCGGCAGATATCTTTTAATTGAAAGCTCAGGCAAAAATGCAAGGCTTCCGGCTAACCTTCAAGGTATCTGGTGCCACGATTTCAATCCCCCTTGGGGAAGCGATTTCCATACCAATATAAATCTTCAAATGAATTATTGGCCAATTGAAAGTGCAAATCTTTCCGAAACCTCTGCGCCTTTCATCCGGTTTATGAAAATGGTCAGTTCTTTCGGTTCTGAAACTGCAAAGGAGCTTTTCGGCGCAAGAGGTTGGGTTATTAACCACACTACTGACGCATTCGGAAGAACGGGTGTTCACGACAGCGTTGACTGTGGATTCTTCCCTATGGCAGGGCCTTGGCTTTGTCTCAATCTTTGGGAGCATTATGAATACACCAACAGTATAGAATATCTCGAAGATATTTATCCGATTTTAAAAGGAGCCTGCGAATTTGTTCAGGATTATTTAACAGAAAACGAGAAGGGTCAGCTTATCACTTCTCCGTCAAACTCTCCCGAAAATGAATTTTATTATATTGATTCTAACGGTGAAAAGCAGGAAAGTATGTTTACCGAGGGAGCAACAATAGATTTTCAGATTATCCACGCTCTTTTTACACGTGCTGCTTACGCTTGCAAGGTCCTTAACAAGGATGAAGAGTTTTCAAAATCTCTTTTTGATGTTCTGAAAAAGCTCCCACCCATGGAAATAAGCGAGCGTTACGGAACAATACGTGAATGGATTAAAGATTATGAGGAAACTGATCCGGGACATCGCCATATCTCCCATCTTTTCGGACTTTTTCCGGGTGATCAGATTAACGAAAGCAATCCGGAAATCTATGATGCAGCCAAAAGAACCATTGCTCGCAGAATTGAAAATGGTGGTGGTTCAACAGGTTGGTCAAGAGCCTGGACAATTTGCTTCTATACCCGACTTAAAGACGGTGAAAATGCATATAAGCATCTTAAATATTTACTCGAAAAATGTACTGCAAACAACCTTTTTGACATTCATCCTCCGTTCCAGATTGACGGTAACTTCGGAGGTGTTGCAGCTATTACCGAAATGCTTCTTCAAAGCCATCTTGGCTCTCCTGACAAAAGGGTTACAGAGCTTTTACCTGCTTTGCCCAATGACTGGAAAAAGGGTTCTGTTAAGGGTATCAGGGCAAGAGGAAACCTGACCTTTGATATTTCTTGGAAGAATTCAATCCTTAAAAATGCAGTAGTAACAGCAGGCAATGACTGCATATTAAAAATCAAATTAAATAATAAAACAGAAAATCTCAAAGCAAATAAGCCCTATACTATCGAAGAGAACTGCCTGAAAACAGAACTTTCAGCAGGAGAAACAATAGAACTGAGCAACTGTATATAACCTGGTTACAAAGGATTTT